>JAOZNG010000006.1 GCA_029933895.1 archaeon | reverse complement strand
ATGAATGCCCCACACTATCCGGCTTTGTAAGTCCATACTCCACCCTTCAGGGTGGGGTTGTTGATTTTAAAGGAACAGGGGGCTCTGCGACAGACGCTGAGATGTAGATGCTCTTCATCCTATTAGGCCAGTATTTGTTTCCATTTTGTGAACGCCTCTTGGTATCGTGGACTTCATCCGCCAGCACATCCTTGATGTTAATGGCCTCTGAGTAGGGCTCCAGCAACCATAATCTGTAGCTCTCTTATCTGTGAATAATGAATCGTGGGGAAAGAACAAAACACCCTAAAAAGACAGCAATCCTGTTCTTCATGAAAAACAAAATCAACAAAAGTAGATGTCTACTCAGGACGGATGTGGGGGGGTGGGGACTTTAAGCTAAATAATTTGTCATTATTTATAATTACAATTAACAATATATAACACATTATAACATATAAACACATAACCATCTAAGAAAGATGATTAAACTAAAAAACTCGAAAATCTACATAGGAGATATAATCGATGAAGAGGATGAATGGACAGAAAAAAAAAGGCCTACTGCAAAACCAGGCGTCACCGACCTAAGGGAATGGGACATGACTCTCCTAAAGAGATATAAACCGAGATATAATCCATACATGAAAGCGTGCCAGTTCTGCGCCTATGGACCATGCGACCTCTCAAAGAACAGGAGAGGCGCATGCGGCATAACCCTAAACGAACAGATGGCCAGAGAAAACCTGTTCCTGACAATAACCGGCGCAGCAGCACACACAGCCCACGCAAGACATGGCCTGCACACATTGATCAAGAAATTCGGTAAAGACACCCCTCTGGACATAGTCATGAACAGCGCAGTGCAGGCTCCATGGGTTCATCTCGTAATGGGCATGAAACCCAAAACACTTGGAGACCTCGGTAAAGCAATGGACTACGCCGAAGAACAATTAACGCACCTGCTCTCCGCGCTACATATGGGGCAGGAATCATCTGACTTAGACTTCAACTCAAAAGCACTGCACGCCGGGATGATAGATCACCTCGGGATGGAGATCGCAGACATATCACAGATCGCAGCACTAGACTTTCCTAAGGGAGAGCCTAATCCCGAGCTAGTGGAAATAGGCTTCGGCACAGTAGATAAAACAAAACCAGTAGTCTTATGCATCGGACATAATGTTTCCACTGGCACAGAAATCATCGACTACGCAACTGAAAACAACATAGACATAGAAATCACAGGGATATGCTGCACGGCCCTTGACCTTGGGAGATACAGTAAAAAAGCCAAGATAGTGGGCCAGCTATCATATGAACTACCCTTCGTACGCGCCGGGATAGCGGATGTCATAGTGCTCGATGAACAGTGCATAAGAGTAGATACTGCAGAGAATGCAGAGAAATTGGGCACCCCAGTAATCACAACATCAGATAAAAACGCTGGGGGATTCCCTGATCTGTCGAAGGAAGACCCTGACAAAATCGTTGAGAAACTCGTTTCCGGAGAACTTAAAGGCGTCTACCTGACAGACCTTGCAAAGGGTGGGGAAATCGCGGTAAAAACAGCAATCGAGGTTCATAAAAAAGGAAAAAAGAAGCTTACTGACTCAATAGAGGATGCAAAAAGCTGTATCTCCTGCGGCCTTTGCACCCAGGCATGCCCGGTAGGCAATGACGTGAAAACCATTGTTTCAAGCATAAACCACCACTTCAACAAAATCAAACCAAAACCTGTGAAGAAGAAATCAATGGACATACCAGGGGAGGTTGCCGCCTGCATCCAATGCAATCTCTGCTCCCAGAACTGTCCAAGTAACATCGATGCAGGTGCAATAATCAATGATTTGATGAAGGGTAAGAAGATCGATCCGAGATTAATTGCGGAATGTACTGAATGTGGGCTGTGCCTACAGAATTGTCCGAAGGACATAAATATACCTGACATATTCGCTGAATTAAAGGGTTCATGCAGGGGAGGGAAAAGAGATAAACTCCTGAGCAAGGAAGAGATAATCGATGCATTAAGCGAGTGCCTGTTCTGCGGTAGGTGCGAGTCCTGGTGTCCGAAAGATATTCCGCTTGTGTCCGTATTCTCTGAGGTATATAAAGACAGGTTTAAGAACGATAAGGCAAGGATAAGCCCGGGTCGGGGAGCAATCCAGGATGTTGAGATAAGGAATGTTGGCGCCCCGATAGTATTCGGTGAAATCCCGGGAATCATCGCCCCGGTCGGATGCTCACTATGGCCCCGGGGCGGGAAAGAGCTTGCGGAGATGATGGATGAATTCCTTAAAAGAAAGTACATAGTAGTGACATCTGGCTGCTCGGCAATGGCCCTTGCTACCGACTACTCAGGAGAACCCTCTAATCTCTACGAGAAATATGGCGGAGAATTCAATGCAGGGAATCTGGTAAACGTCGGCTCATGTGTTGCGAATGCACATATAACGGGGGCTGCGATGAAGGTAGCCCACATATTCGCAAGGAGGCCTCTTAGAAGCAACTTCGAGGAGATAGCGGATTATATACTGAACAGGGTGGGGGCAGTCGGCCTGGTGTGGGGAACTATGTCCCAGAAGGCTGTTTCAATAGGTTCAGGGGTGATGCGCCTGGGAATACCTGTAATATGGGGTCCAAGCGGGAAGAAATACCGGAGGGAATTGCTGAGTAACGAAGACACTGATTGGAGCGTATTTGACACAAGAGGCGAAGGCACATACGATGCGGGGCCGGTTCCGGAACACCTGAGCTATGTTGCCGAAACAAAAGAGGAGGTGATGACACTAATACCTAAATTATGTATGCGAGCCAGTGACGGAGCCAAAGGCAGGCAGATGAAGATTGCACACTACATAGATATCCATGAGAGAATCCATAAAAAACTCCCCGATGACCTCTACAAATTTGTGAGAAATGAATCAGATATTCCGTTAATGGATAAAGAACGGCTGATAGAAGAGTTGAAGAAATCGGATTGGAAGCCGCAAAAAAAGATCCCTGACCCCACACTCGTTAGGAGACTATCAGGAGAAAAAGAGGTTGCATGAAAAAATGGATGACATACCTGTTAAAGTCGGGATTGTTTATGAAGGAGAGAGGATAAGGGGCCCGGAAACCTTCATAGAGCTTGGAGGAGGAAAGGTCGACTATAAATTTGAACTTGTTCAGGTGAAAGAAAAAAAGGAGGTGGAGGATGGTAAGATAACCCTCTTAGGTAAAGACATCCCTGACTTCAATGAAGGGGATAAGATAGCTTTCGGAGTACTCGTTGAAGTCTACGGAGATGGACTTGAGAAGGATCTGGAGCCGGTTATTGAGAGACGGATTCATGACTTCTTGAACTACATCCAGGGTCTGATGCACCTGAACCAGAGATATGATATATGGTGCAGGATAAGTAAGGATGCTAAGGAAGCTGGTCTACGATTCGAGCACGTGGGTAAAACCCTCGCCAATCTGATGAAGACTGAGTTCACATTCATAGACGGGATACAGGTAACCCTCATAACTGACGAAAAAAAGGTTAAGGAGTTATATGATTCCGCAGTTGAGGTATATGAAGAGAGAGACGCAAGAGTCAGGGGGATGAAAGATGCCGACGTCGATGAGTTCTACGGATGTTTACTCTGCCAGTCATTTGCACCTAATCACTTATGCATCATAAGCCCGGAGAGAGCCTCCCTGTGCGGAGCCATTTCATGGATTGATGCAAGGGCAGCTGCACGGGTGGATCCAGGTGGCCCGATATTCGCCATAGAAAAAGGTGAAGTCCTTGACGAGGTGAAGGGAGAATTCTCGGGAGTGAATGATATCGTGAAGGAGAAATCAAACCAGGCAAACGACAGATTCTACATGTACAGCATGTTCGGTTTCCCGCACACATCCTGCGGATGCTTTGAGGCTATAGCATTCTACATCCCCGAAGTGGATGGCATAGGTATCGTTGACCGGCACTACACAGACAATACAGTGAACGGCCTCAAGTTTTCGATGATGGCTACCGAGAGCGGAGGAGGGGAGCAGGTTGAGGGATTCCTTGGATTCGGGATACAGTGGATGTATTCAGAGAAATTCTTTTCAGGAGATGGGGGATACAACAGGATCGCCTGGATGCCCTCCCACATAAAAAAGAGGATGAAAGAGGCAATACCTAAGGACATGTTTGGTAAGATTCCGACCGAAAAAGACGTGTTGAACATACAGGAGCTGAAGGCTTTTCTTGAGGAAAAAGGACATCCGTTAGCTACCGCAAAATTTGAGGTCACGGATGAGATAAAGAACAAAGCCATAGAATATATCCTAGAGAGGGATGGAGAGGTATATCCTGAAGAGGCTGCGAAACAGTTAGGTATTACAGAAGATCAGTTCATGCAGATAATAGAGAAGCTACAAGAGGAGGGGGTACTCGGTTAAAATGGAGAAAAAACCTTTGAAATTACATATAAAGAAAAAGCCATTAAGGGTTAAGGTGAAGAAGGAAGAATCAACAAAAGATGCATCTGGGACAGTAGTAACTACTCCTGAGATGTCTTTGCCTGCAGGAGGCGGAATAAAAATAATCTTCCAGAACGCGAAGATACATGCGGAGAAGGTTATAATCAAGAGAGCAGTGAAATAGGAAATGGGGGTAGTTATTGCAGTCACCGGGAAGGGAGGTTCAGGGAAGACTCTGGTTTCGACATTGCTGGTGAGATACCTGATTGAAAACAAAAAGGGTTATGTCCTAGCCATAGACGCAGACCCCGACTCTAATCTCGCAGAGTCTCTTGGCATCGAATACAATAAAACAGTGGGGGACATAAGAGAGGAATTAAGCAGTAATCCTCTTCCTCCAGGTGTTGAAAAAAAGAACTACCTTGATTCAAAGATCTTTGAGTCAACAACAGAAACAAAAAACTTTGATTTCATAGTAATGGGCAGGCCAGAGGGTCCTGGATGCTACTGCGCCATAAACCACATGTTAAGACAGGTGATTGATTCAATGACAAACGCATACGACTTCACGATAATAGATGCCGAGGCAGGCCTGGAGCATCTGTCGAGGAGAACAACCCAGAATGCTGATATAATGCTGGTTGTGACAGACCCCTCAAAAAAGGGCTTCCATACCGCAAACAGCATAAAGGAAATGGTTAAGGGGCTTGAAATCGATGTAGAGAAGATATATCTGATACTGAATAAGTACAGTATGGATCTCATGGAGAGCATGGATGATTCGATAAAGGAAACAGGGCTTGAAGTCCTCGGAAAAATACAGTTGGATGATGAGGTGAGGAGATTCGATTCAAAAGGCATTCCCTTAATGGAACTCCCGGAGAATTCCATTGCATACAGAGAATCCAACAACATATTCAGGAGGCTGCTTAATGAAAAATCTTGAGGACCTGCTTGAGGGAGCTGATGAGCTTGAGATAGAAGATTTCGTTATGGATGTGGATGAGATCGAGCTTGAAATGTTTCCACAGCTGGTGCTAGGAAAAGCAAGGGAATTAAAGGCGACGTCGAGGGTAGAGCGATTCAGTTTCAAAAAACCAGTTGATGAGTACATCTCCGAGGTTATGGAGGTGAGCATTGGACCGAGAAGCAGCAGCAAGAAAAAGATAACAATTGGCGGTTCCAATATGCCGGCCCTCTGTTTTTTTGAGGGAGATATGCCGAACAAGCCTGTCGTTGCCCACGACCTCTTTGATATGGCATTGAGTCTTCCATCCAGTGTCAAACAATACTTTGAGGGTGTCTTAGATGACCCTGCTGAATGGGCAAAGAAACAGGTGAACGATTTTAACGCAGAAATCATTACACTACATCTGATAAGCACCGACCCAAACTGGCGGGATACGTCGGCGAAGGATGCCGCAAAAACAGTTGAGGATGTGCTGCAGGCTGTGGATGTTCCACTAATTATCTCCGGTTCAGGTAACCTTGATAAGGATCCGGAAATCCTTGAAAAGGTGGCGGAGGTGTGTGAGGGAGAAAATGTTCTGTTATCCGCGGTTAACCCTATGATGGACTATGCACGCGTGGTTAAGGCTGCAGTGAAATATGATCATCTCGTGCTGTCGCTTGTTTCAATGGATCCGGCGGGGATGAAGCAGATGAACCGAAACATAATGAAGGAGGGTCTCTCCAGAGAAAGAATAATAATGGATCCTGTAACAGGAGCACTTGGTTACGGCATCGAGTATTCGATTTCAACTATGGAGAGGATCAGGTGGACTGCCCTTATGGGTGATAAAGATTTATCCATGCCCATCCTGTCCGGCACATCTAATTCCTGGAGCGCCAGGGAGGCGTGGCTGGAGGAAAGGAACTGGGGTCCAAAGGAATTCAGGGGGCCGCTTTGGGAGGCTGTGACCGGGACAATGACGCTGCTCAGCGGAGCAGACATCTTCATGATGCTTCACCCGGGTGCAATGAAGGCACTTAAAAATCTAATTAATTCATTATTCAACGAATCAGGGGAGAAAGCCCCTGCATACAGGGAGTGGATAAACATGGAGGTCAAGTAAATGGCAAGGATAACTGCAATGCAGGTTTATGGATTACTGCCTAAAAAGAACTGTAAAGCCTGTGGAGAAGAGACCTGCATGAGTTTCGCATTGAAGCTGATGAACCGGGAGAAGACACCATTTGACTGTCCCAACCTGTCTGGTGCAGAGAGAGAGGCCTTAATAGATTTCATTACGCCGCCTGTGAGGGAAGTGAGAATCGGCTCAGGAGACAATGAGATACGGATTGGAGGTGAAGAAGTGCTATATAGACATGAGCTTAAGCTGTTTAATCCAACAGCTCTGGCGATAGACATAAGCGACTCCATGAGTGCAGAGGAGATAGATGAAAGGATCGAGTTCGTACAAAACTATTGCGTGGAGAGAGTTGGGGAAACACTCACCCTTGACGCGTTGTCTATTAGAAGCCAATCAGGTGATGCAAAAAAATTCAGTTCAACCGTGGAGGTGGTATCTGAGAAATTCAGCGGCCCCATAGTCCTCTGCTCCCTGAAGCCAGAGGTTATTGAGTCCGGCCTAAAGATACTTAAAGACAGGAAACCCTTGATTTATGCAGCAACAGAAGGGAACTGGGAGGATATGCTGGATCTTGCAAAAAAATACAATGCGGCGCTGGCAGTATATTCCGAGGATATCGAGTCCCTAGGCAACCTGACCAGAGAGATTTCTGCCACAGGATTCCTTGACATGATCCTCGACCCGGGACTGAATGTGATAGGTAACGGGTTGAGGAATTCCCTGAACACATACACGATGATCAGGAAATCCGCTATAAAGGAGGTGAAGGAGCTCGGTTATCCGTTGATGGCTGTTCCGGCAGTAATATGGAAGGGCTCAGATGATAAGATAGCAACATCTTTTTATGAATCCTTTATCGGTTGCGTATTCATGGATAAATTCGCGTCACTGATTATAATGCATTCAATCGATTACTGGGCGGCACTTCCCCTGCTCACATTGAGGCAGAATATATACACCGACCCGAGAACCGAGCCGGAGGTGGACTCTGGGATGTTCACGTACGGCAATCCAGATGAGAACTCCCCCGTTCTGGTTACAACAAATTTCTCCCTCACATACTTCACAGTCTCCAGCGACCTTAGGAGATTCAACCTCGACTGCTATCTCCTGGTGGTGGACGCGAAGGGGTTTGCCGTTGATACCGCCGTTGCAACGAACGACCTGAACGGCTCGAAGATAAGGGATCTCATCAAGAACAGTGGCCTGGAAGATAAGGTGAAACACAAAAAACTGATCATCCCCCTGCTTGCATCACAGATCCGAGGGGATATCGAGGATAAGACTGGGTGGGATGTGGTGGTCGGACCCAGAGACTCCTCTCAAATCCCGGGCTTCCTGAAGGAGCACTGGGAATAAATAGAAACAAAATGGCTTTGAATCTGATGCAGATATATAAACTTCTTCCAGGAGAGAACTGCGGTAAATGCGATGTAGACAGCTGCATGAGTTTCGCTATGAAACTCCTTAAGGGGGAGGAATCCTTGGAGAAGTGCGTCTGCCTCTATGAAGGAGATAGATACGCTGCGAGCAGGACGGAACTGGAGGCTCTGCTGTCTGAGACAGGTAAGGTTGAGAAGACAGGGCTTTTGATTGATGAAGACAGATGTAATGGCTGCGGAAACTGCGTTATCGCCTGTCCTGTAACCTCCATGATGGACGCAGGCAGCCTGAGTGGCAGAGGCCCTACTACAGATGACGTAGTCTTCAGGGTGATCAACGGGAAATTACAGATCACGAACCTGGAGAAATGCAGGAGAACCGGTGAACAGAAAACCTGCAGGGTATGTGCAGATGTCTGCCCCACGGACTCCATAGAGTTCATATAAGGAAAATGCCGAAAAACAAAGAGAGGTGCAAGCGTGAGGTAAAGGAACACTATCAATGCGGTTGAGCAATGCCCGGACACATCCAGGACCTGAGGCTCCAGTGTGTTCCTCTGCGACTCAGAGAGTCGCAGTATAAGCGCGAGTCGCTCGCCGTACATAAACCATGAAGCAGTTTACTGCATCCTTGCGCGTTTGTGATGAAGATATTACTGAAGGACGCCTGTGTATATGACACCGTGAACAGGATAAATGGGGACTGTATGGATGTCCTGATTGAGGAAGGGGTTTTTGTTGATAAATTCAGCAACACAAAAAATGTTGATGAAATAGACTGCAGGGGGAAGGTTCTTATGGCTGGTGGAGTCGACATACACTCCCACATAGCTGGAGGGCCTGTGAATGTAGGCCGGTTGATGAGGCCCGAAGATAAATCTGTTGTCTGGGGGAGGGAGGGTGTTGTGAGGTCTGGCTCTGGTTTCTCGGTTCCATCAACTTTTCTGACTGGCTATGAGTACGCCCTCCTGGGTTATTCCTTCGTTAATCAGCCGGTCACCCCGCCGCTTACTGCTAAACACACGCACGAAGAGCTTCTGGATATTCCCCTAGTTGATAAATCCTGTCTGCTTTTGCTAGGAAACAACTTTAATGTTGCCTCATACATAAACAACGGAGAAAAAGATAAACTCATGGATTACGTCTCATGGATGCTTCACGCCACCAAAACATATGGGATAAAGGCAGTGAATCCAGGAGGGTTTCTGTCCTGGCTCTGGAAGGTAGATAAGATCGCTCCCCACGAGAAGATCCCTAAATTCGATATTGAGCCTGCGGACATAATAAAGGGTCTGGAGGAGGTCTCAAATAGACTGAGTCTACCGCACCCAATCCATGTTCACCTGAATTATTTAGGCCATCCAGGCAACTATGAGGTGACTCTGGATAGCCTGAAGATACCTAAGAAGAGGATGCATGTAGCGCATCTGCAGTTTAACTCCTATGGCGGAGATGACTGGAGCAGCTTCTCATCTGCCGCGGATAAGGTCTCAAGGAAGATAAACCAGAACGGAAAGATATCTTTCGATCTTGGTCAGGTCACACTCGACAACACAACGACTATGACTGCAGACAGTCCCTTCGAGCAGCACCTCCATAAGCTTACGAAGATGAAGTGGTCGTCCAGGGATGTGGAGCTGGAATGTGGGGCAGGGGTTGTGCCATACACATACTCCAAGAAAAGCCCGGTTAATGTGATACAGTGGGCGATTGGTTTGGAGTTGGCTTTATTGTGTAAGAATTTAGGCAGGCTTTGTTTAACCACAGACCATCCCAATGCAGGTCCATTCATCAGGTACCCCAGAATTATTGCTTGGCTCATGTCTGATAAATACAGGCAGGAGACTGCAAAAGATGTCAGGTTGCCTGGGAAAAAAACTCTTTTACTATCTATTGACAGGGAGTTCTCGATCTATGAAGTTGCCCGGATAACCCGTGAATCGCCTGCCAGGATACTGGGACTTAATCCTGTGGGAATCAGAGAGGGCGGGAGAGCAGATGCTGCAGTATATGATCTGGAGATGGATGAAGTGGATAAGTCTGAGAAGATTGAGGAGGCATTCTCGAGGGTTGAGTACATGATTATTGGAGGTGATTTTGCGGTGAAAGAGAAGAGAGTTGTTTCATCAAAGAAGGGAGTTACTTTCTACTCCAGAAGAGAGCTTGGGGACGAGTCAATGGAGAAGGAGATGAGGGATTTTTTCAGGGAAAGGTACTCTGTTGGTATATCAAATTATCTTGTGGATTATCCCGGGATTGTGGGGGTGGATGCAGCTTGAAAGATTTGAGGTTGGAACTCAGGGAGGAATCTACGATGCCTCTGGATTGCTCAGCGATTAAGCCGGAATGCTTTGTAGGCCTATCTGTTAAGGAGATCATGGAGTTTCCTGTTGGAGAAGGAAGGCATAGAGGGAAGCTCGGGGATTATTTCAGGGTCTCAGGTGATGTTTCAGAGAGTGTTGCGTCTCAGAGAGTTGTTCTGGGGGGCAGTCTCCTGAGGCTTAGACGAGTTGGAGAGGATATGGCGGGTGGAGAGATTCTATTGGAGGGTGATTGTGGCTGGCATCTGGGTGAGTTCATGCATCAGGGGAGGATTCATGTGTTGGGGAATGCTGGGAGCTGGGTTGGAACATCTATGTCTGGGGGGGAGATAGTTGTTGAAGGAAATGCTGGAGACTATATCGGATGCGCAAGGAGGGGTGTGCGGCGCGGGATGCGCGGGGGAAGAATAGTTGTTGAAGGAAATGCAGGCACAGAAATCGGGTACGGTCTCTCCGGAGGAGAGGTGTTTGTTAAAGGCGTAGTGCATTCCTTTGTTGGGAGTTATGCCTGCAGTGGAAAAATTACTGTAGGAGGTGTAGTGTCCGTGGGAGTGGGTGGTGGGATGCGGGGCGGAGTGATTTGTATACTTGACCCGGATTTCAGAGTGCCTCTGGCTTTCAGAGAGACCGGATCAGATGAGAGTTCTGTGGCATATGAAGGTGATTCCTCAGTGCATGGAAAAGGCAGTATATTAATTCAGGAGGTGAAACATGATGTGTGAGAGTACTTTATATACTGAAACCAATGGAGTGAAGAAAAAGATTGCAGATGATATTATGTTGATTGAGGTTGAGGGATGTAGCATAACTGCGAGCGATATGCTCGGAAAGACCTTTAACATCAGGGGTTCTTTGAAGAGAATTGATCTCTCCAATCACGAAGTCGTTGTTGTTGAGGAGGAATAAATATCCAGAATCCTAAGTTATCTAAGTTATTCCTTCCCCTCCTTGAGGTAGACGTTGTTTATTGACTCAATAATTTTCTCCAAAGACTGTTTATCCAGTAATACAATGAAATCGCTCTTAACTGTCCTATTCTCCCAGCCGAATTTTATGTGGACCACTATGCCGTATTCTATGGAACGATCAACCCCCAACAGTATGAAATCTATTATGGAACCAGACAGATGGAATACCGTGGAAGGCGGGTTTGGTATTGCATTTATGTGAAGGAAGTTGCTCATCGCGGTAAGGTAATGCCCTGTCAGGATGCTGGTGGTTTCCTCAAGAGCTGATCTCTCAACCCGCCCTAGGACCTTGGTTGTCCCAATCTTCTTGTGCATTAGAATATCAGCAAGGATTGTGGAGCTATCCCTGGATAAAATAAATGAGACTGTACCGTTTATGTTACCTGTTATTCGAACATAGATTCCGGTTGAAAGCTTATGGGGTTCATCCAGCTTCCTGGAGAGATATTTTATGGGGAGGACCTCAAGCGTCATCAGTTCCATATCTATTTTCTCGTTTAAGAGCTTGGAGAGCGCTGTGCTGGAGTGACCCATCCCTATGCTCATAACCTCCCTCAGGGCATCTCTCTCCAGTTTGCTCAACTGAAACAGCCTGACTGGTTTTATTGTCGCCATATCTGTTTTATAATATATTCCCGGGAGTGGTGGACTGAAAGCGTAAAGTTTTTATGGAGGTTATCTAAATGAACGACCACGATAAAAACACAATAAATATTTAGGAGGCTTCCTAAATAAGGTTTTCCCTTCCCGGGCGATGAATGACATATATCATCCAACTGACTTCCTTTTTGTAATCCCTTCATGATTGACGGCTCTATTTATCTATTCATGGCATATACATCCCTGAACAGATTATTTCAACTCAAACCTTATCCTTACCAGCTCCGCCAGAAACTCTGCGATATCCCCTAAGCCAAGCTTTGATTCACCACCCCTCCTCCTGTGGAAAACTATTGGAATCTCCTTGATTCTAGCTCCATGAGCTATAGCTGAATGCAGAAGAGACATCTGGAAAGCATAGCCTTTGACGTTTATCTCCTCAAGGTTTATCTCTCCCAGGAGTGATGTTTTAATAGCCCTGTAACCTGAAGTACAGTCACTAACCTGCATCCCCAGAATCTCTTTAGCGAGAAGGTTACCCACGTAAGAGATCAGTCTCCTGTGAAAGCTCCACCCAGGTATAGAGCCTCCCACAATATGCCTGGAGCCTGATACTAAATCGAATCCATTACGTATCTCAGCCAGAAATCTTGGCAGATCCCCTGGATCATGTGAGAAGTCGGCGTCCATCTCAAAAACAACATCAGAGCCTAGTTCCCTGATGGCATAACCGAAACCGTCAATATATGCTCTCCCAAGACCCTCCTTTCGTTTCCTCTCCAGGAGATAGACGTTTATCATATCCAACTCCTTAACAAGATCTGCTGTTCTGTCAGGGGAGTTGTCGTCTACCACAAGGACATTTAGTTCACGTTCCCCTATGTTCTCTGAAACCTTCCCTATCTCCCTAAGGAGTTCTCTGATATTCGCTGCCTCATTATATGTTGGAACAACAATGGTTATCTTCTCTGCTGGGGGCATTTTCATCCATCCTCCAGGACTGTTTCATAGACTCTCTTCAGCTCGGCTCCCACATTCCTGAGTGAGTGTTTTTCTGACATCTCCAGGGCATTTCGGGAAAGCTTATCTCGCAGTTTCCCGTCATCCAATAAAACATCCAGTTTCTCCATCATCTCCATGTCGCTTCCAGCTTTCAGGCAGTTCACATCCTCAACCATGAAATCTTCGTATGCCGGGAGATTCCTGCAGAGTATAGGTCTCCTGCAAGCAGCAGCCTCCAGCAAAACGATACCCTGGTTCTCGCAATTGCTGGGGAAAAAGAACAAATCCGTGCCGCAATAGGCCTCCACTATATCCTCTACGTAATCAATCAACAACAGGTTATCTGGTTTGTTTCTAATAAGCTCCTGTATTCTTCTGCTCTCAAGTTTCCTATATCGCCTCCCAACCCAAATAAACCTCTGCTTATGGCTGCCGGCTGCCTTCATAAAGGTCTCCACTCCCTTCCTAAGGAACATGTGTCCAACGCATAAGGGAGTTACATCCTCCAAATCATGTTCCTCCCGGAATCTTTCTCTTTTCTCTTCAGAGAAGATGAATTTATCTGTATCCACCCCGTTGCTTATCGCTTTAATAGGGCTTCTGACACCGTGTCTCTCAAGAACCCTTTTCGTATATTCTGAGGGGCATAGAACCAGGTCTGCTTGGTTATAGTAGAATGTCAGGCATCTGCCCAGGTATGGTGCTATGGTGTTGCTGAAGCGGAAGCTGTTTCTGAAGTCGTCTGCAGTAGTGTGGGCATGTATGATAACCTTCTTACCTTCCTTTCTCATCTTCCTGGCAAGATAGAGGGATTTCAGGCCTAAGATGTTAAGGTGTAGAATGTCGAAGTCGTCTTTTAGATCATTGGTGTACTCAATCTTGTTTAACTCCAGAGACCTCCGCTGGTTTCTTATGGCACTCCCTATACCGCTCACCTTCAACTTTTCTTCCAGCTCAAGATATAGGCAAATCTTCATCACTAAACTATTGGCGGAGGTAGATTATAAGCTTTACTTCTTTATCTCATAGTCCCTACCTCTGAGGCACTGGATGCAAACGCCTTTCTCTCCATTGAAGTGCTCACTGCAGACCCTTCTGCCACACAGGGGGCAGGTCTGTAATATAGCAGCTTTCCCGCAGATGTCACAGAGTCCCTGTCTCATTTCAGGAGGCCTTCTTGAATTCAGTGCTCTGGAACCGGGCTGTTATTTCAGGCAATCTAATGGGTACTGGAAGCTTTAGTTTCCTAGCAATAAAGGAGGATTCCAGCATTGATTCCCTGAGGATTGCCGTAGACACCTCCTTTATTGTGTCAGGCTGCAGGACAAAACCGTCATCTTTTTCCTCAGCTATCTTATCCAGTTCATTGGATCGATACCAGAGCCTGCCCTCTAATTCGATGTCTCCCACATTTGGCTTATAGGCCACGTCGAAGGAGAAGTTCACGACAAGCAAATCCTTGCCGTCTTTTTTTATATCTTTTATTTTGAAGTTCGACTTAACCTCTATGTTTTCCTTGACTTCCACATTGTCGTTTCTATTCCCGTTAATATTTGTTAACCTAACATTGACTACGCCCATTTTCACACCTCTTTGATATTAAACATAGACGTTGAGTGAATAAAAAATCATCCCTCAACAATCTCTCTAATCTCCTGTGCTTTCTTGAAAGATGTGTCGATTGCACTATCCACATCCTCGCTACTGAACGCACCGATGCCTGATTTTTGCATGGCATTGATAGTGTCTGTGGTGGTCACTGTGAGCTGGGTTTCTCTTGCATACTCCTCCTCGAGGTTGGGGTCAACAACAAGCTTATCCCCTATTTTGGCATGGGTTACAGGAACTGGTGTGCAGGTGACGGGCAGTTTACCCGTCCATTCACCTCTTACCACCACACCATCCTCGTATCTGGGTATCCTGGTGTCTAACAGGGCTGCAATGGCAGCTATCCCTGCAGCATCCAGGATATTGCCTCCGTCGTCCAGAACATGTATGTCGATGAACGCAATCCATACCCTGTCCTCCTCTATATACAACTTCTCTAAGTCAATAGCTCCTGATTCCCTGATTCCTCTGTCCACTACCCTCGCTATCTCTATGGCTTTCTCCCTTGGAGGGCCTGATTCAAATAATGGAGAGGCTATGGGTCTCAGCTCCACGTTTGTGGTCATCACTCCAGACTCCGGCCTGTCCGGGTAGGGCTCTCCTACGTCCATGCTTATTCCAACCAAGACCTTGGTATTACCTAAATAGATGAAGGCTGAGCCAGGTGCCTTCTCGCTGGAGTAACCTTTCTCTATTTTTATCTCCCTGAATTCATCAAGTTTTCTGTTATCTATCCTCCTACCCTCCTTCAGAAGAGTGGCCACGTAATCCCTCCTCAAGTACTCCTCAATATTCATTTCTATTCACCTTCCTCGAGATTTACCATGCTATCCAGGAGTGTTTTTTTCTGCATCCCGTAGACCTTCTTTGCCCCCTCAACAGCCAGGTTATATGCTTTAGTATATTCCTCCCTTGTGAGATTCCCGTCCATCTGGAGAAGCAATATATCACCTCTCCTAGGAGATATTGCTACAGGCAGGTCACATTCGCCGTAGTTATCTTCTTCCTTCATCAGGTCCAGCACGATCTCTCCGTCGATTTTGCCTGAGGCGCAGGCAGACACCAGATCCTTCATGGGCACGCCTGAATTCGCCAGTGCTAGAGAGGCAGCAACAATGCTGACGCACCTGGTGCCCGCATCAGCCTGCAACACCTCTACGAAAACATCAATACCTGTGTTCGGGTATTTCTCCAAAACAGCTACAGACGATAGAGCATCTGAAATCACCTTGGATATCTCCACAGATCTCCTATCTGGACCAGGCCTCTTCCTGTCGTCTACGGAAAAGGCCGCCATATTGTACGTGCATGTGAGGATGGCCTTCCTGGGGTCCCTGAGGAATTTCGGGTGAAACTCCCTTGGACCGTGTACTCCGGCTAAAACCTTGTTGTTCCCCCATTCCACGTAGGCGGAGCCCATGGTTCTCTCTAACACGTTGACCTCCATCTTTATCTCCCTTAACTCATCAAACTTTCTTCCATCAAGGCGTTTACCGTCAACAATCAATTTCATTTCTTTTTCCGCCATTTTTTATTTCCCCCAGTTGTTATCCAACATATTTTCGATTCTGTTTGTCAACCCACTTGTCTGGGCTTCTCTCTCTATCTTTTTTATTGCTTTAACAGCTAATCCCACATCATCAGGTCTATCGCTTTTAATCCATATCCTGCCGTTTTGTCCAACCATTATATTGCATCCTGTTTTCTTTCTCAGTATCTCCAGCATAGACCGCCTTTTACCTACAACCCTCGGAATCCTTTTCGGGTTGACGTTTATTATAAGCCCTTCATTAAGTTTTCTTGGTTTTATCAGGTCAAAGTCGTAGACTTCGTTCACTCTAATAATCTTGACACTGATCTTGTCTCCTATGTCATAGTATCGGCTGAGGTCTTCCTCCATAACATTCCTTGTTGCCTCCTCACCCATCATAACGCTCATGTATGGCGAGTTTATGTCAACCAGCCAGCCACACTCCAGCACCTCAACCACCAGCCCTATAACAACATCATCCCTCTTAGGTGTATATACTCCAGATGATGGTATTATCTTCCCACTGTTGCCTTTCACCCTTACCATGCCCTGTATAGTGGAGTAGACTTTGTCGTCTTCATTGAGACAATTTTCGGTACAGCATACATTCTCCCCGACCAGCTGTCCGGGTATAACAAATTCTCTGTCTTCAACCTTGAACATATCCCATCACCTTTTCAGTATCTTGATTTCTCCCTCCCCGTGGGTTAAACTGTTTATTTTGCCGTAGAATTTATCCTGCAGCCCTGCAGGTATGTTGACTAATGACAACAGGTTACCATCTTTATCCCATTCCTCTCTCTTCATCTCTCCGAATTCCTTTAATGCACCGTAAATGCTTGTTGCGTATTGGGCTGGTATCTTGATGGCTAGGTCAATGCTTTCGAATCTTATGGGTATAATTGGTTTGATTGCCTTAAGCACCCCATCCACCTGTTGTTCGGCTGGTTTGTTCATGTCGATTTTGACTCTCGCTTCCTCCATTGCTTTATCGATTCTGGAGGGTGGATGCGGGGCTCTGGTCTGGGGATTGATTGATTTCCGTGCTATTATGGATACAACTCTCCTCCTTTTTTCTTCCATGATCTCCCTTCTCTGCTCGCTGGTCAGGTGCACATCACCTCTCTTTATGATCTTCTCAGCTATCCCTATAACATCATTGGTCCCGAATATCTCGTTAATCAACTGCTCTGAGGCCCTCTCTCCCGTCTTCGAGTCCTTGAATATCTGGTCTATGGCAAGCAGTTCACTGAAGTCGACCTCCTCGCCCCTTTTTAACTCAAGCGAGAGCCTGGGGTCGACTAAAATCTCGAAGACCTCTCCATGAGTCTTCAGCCTGGCTATAACAGCATCCTCCAAGCTTACCATTTTTAAATAAAGAGACCTGTGGACAGCAGAAGGCAGTTTAATCGATAACCCTGTCTATGGATTCACTAATCTCCTCCTTCGATACCGGCTGATACATTAACTCGGATTCGATTGTTACAATCTCCACGTAGTCTGCCTTAAGCCTATTCTCCGAGACAGAGTTCAGAGCCTTCAGGACCATCTCTATTGATTTCATCCTGCTCATGTTTTTCTTGTATTCCTTCTCAAAGAGGTTTTCCACATCAGTCTTTCCCATCCCAATCGCTGATGCAGTGTATTCTGTGAACGCCCCTGAGGGATCTGTTTCAAACAGAGAAGGCTTGTCGTTTAATCCTGCAATAAGCAGTGCTGTTCCAAAGGGTCTCGCACCCCCGTATTGTGTATAGAGTTGTTTTAAATCACATATGTTCTGTGTTAATGTGGCAACATTAATTGACTCATTGTATGCTACCCTGCTTCTCTGAGCCCTCATTCTTGCTTCATCAATCAGTCTTCTTGCGTCAGCAACAAGGCCCGAGGTAGCGATTCCGATATGTTCGTCAACCTTGAATATTTTCTCGATGGATGAAGGGACAATCAGTTTCGAGCTTATGTTTTTATCTACGGCAAGGAGCACACCATCCCTGTAGGTTACTCCGCAGGCCGTTGTTCCCCTCTTTACCGCCTCTCTGGCATATTCCACCTGAAATAGTCTACCGTCTGGGCTGAAAACAGTTATAGCCCTGTCATATGCAGCTGATCCAGTTGGATACATTTTAAATCAATCTCTTAACGTAGATAAGAATTGGATTCAGTGATTAAAAAACACCCGTTTTTCAGCCACCCCCGTATTTTCCATCCACAGCCCCCTGCATGGACTACACCAGCGTTATATTAACCCTGAGCAGGTAATTAACTATTGAGGTTTTTTAGTGTTCCATGAATCCAAGATGGCGAGAGATTTAACCCTGGTTATTCCAGTAATCAATGAGGGAAGTATCCTGGAGGAAAACACCAGAAAACTAGGGGAGTTCATGGATTCCCTAGGTATTGATTACGAAATAATTATCTGCAGTAACGGCTCCACCGACGATACCGTGGAGGTGGGCGAGAGACTCAGAGGTGACAGGCTGAGGTTCTTTCACATAAAAGATAGGGGTGTGGGGTTAGCATTCACGGAGATGGTTGAGGAGGCATCGTCTGAAAAGATTATTTCTGTTGACATGGATTTATCCATCGACCTAGATTTTATTCCAGAGGCTTATGAACTGCTTGATGAATACAATATGGTGGTCGGCTCCAAGAGGATGGGAGAGCAGGAGAGGTCATTCTCCCGTCTGCTGGCCAGCAATGTCTTCATCCATCTCGTCAGGTTACTCATGGGCCTCGATTACCAGGATTACTCTATCGCAGCCAAAGGTTACAGAAGAAGTGACATAATAAAACATTTATCCAGGATTGATCATGGTTCATCCTATGTGATAGAATTGATCTATCATGTGAAAAAGAGCGGGGGATTGATCATTGAGGTTCCTGTCTCATGCCATGATACCAGGAAAAGCAAGTTCAACATCTACAACGAGTCAGTCTACCGCCTGAAGAATCTCCTCACCCTCTGGTTCCGGGA
>JAOZNG010000242.1 GCA_029933895.1 archaeon | reverse complement strand
CTCTTTTCAACGTCCATTGCATATGGACGAATCCATAGATCATCTATTCGTCCATCAAAATTGGGGATGCCCGCAATTGTTCCATTAAGTTCTTTCCATCCCAGCGAAATTATTTCAAAGGGGTATAGTAAGGGATCGTAATAATTGTATAACGGGCCCCCCATAGAAAAGGTTGAGTCCAGCTGATAGTTGATGTATATTTTCAGCGTGTTTACGTCAAAGACGAAATCAAGATGCTGCCATCCAGATGTTGTAAGTGTCCCAGAGGTATTACCTGTTGTGGTATTGGCACTGCCATTCTTATTTATAACCAATTTGAAAGTTATATGGAGGCTGGGGTCTAAACCCAGTTCAAGATTGTTGTCAGAAGGATTGCCTCCAAGGCTGTTGCCGTGGTGAGAGAAGAAGGTCATTGAGTGGCTGGATGTAGGCCATATCCACATGCTGATGGTCCACTTCTCTGGAGGGTAATAAACTCGATGAACATATGCATGTGTTGGTGATGTATGGGGCGGAATGGAATTAAACATAAGCGCCCGGCCGTCAAAGACACCCCCTGTCCACACACAACCTTCTCCTTTAGTCATATCTTCATTTACACAGGAGCGGGACCTGTCGTATATTATATTGCCGTGTCCCTCCTGGAAATTCCAGAAGATTTCCGGAGACAATGCACCATTATAAAGTAAGAATAATATCAGCGAGACATAACTAACATATCCTGCAAATGAGCGGTGGTCATCTATATCAGGTACTCCGCCGATTACTATGTTTCCATATAGAGAAACACAGTGTATCTCGCCCCAGTCTTTTTCATCTATAAACATCCCATTCAGACATATGGATTCTTTGTTGTCAGTGTAGCTGTAACAGTAGGTAAGTCTTGTTGTATTGTGGGATGATATGTAAAAATTGTATTCGTTCTGCATATCCTCGTCCGCCCCCCATCTAGTATACAGGTAATGCCCATGCAATCCTATTCCACGATAGTTTCCAGCTTCATCAAAGCTCCCAAATATTACGTAGTATCGGTCATCTTCTATGTCTCCTGGCTGTATCCAGATGTCTACTGTAAAGTCGGTAGCTTCAACCTCATACTCTTCTTCGCTGATAACGTAATCATCAATGCCATCAAAGTATAGACAATAACCATATAGAGTATTGGCTGACCACATGGGGTCATGGGTATCTGCCTCCGCCGTAGCGCCTAGTATCATGCGGTCATTACTTGAGTGGAACTCTGGTTCTGAATTATCATACAAATATTGTCCCTCTCCTTCGTCAATATCCAGTTTGAAGACGATGTTGTCATTTATAGACACGCCGGAAGCCTCATCCGAAAAGGGTGGCAAGTAACGAGGTACAACAAGCAGGCTCACGAGAA
>JAOZNG010000241.1 GCA_029933895.1 archaeon | reverse complement strand
CTTCCGATGCTTCTCGGAGCAACTCGCCTATCAGCCACTCGGCTTGTCTCCTGACCCTGTCAGTCATCTTTAGCCTCCTTTCAGTGACGCTAGGTCACTCAGCCTGATACCGACCTTCTTGAGAAGAGCCCTCTCCTCCTTGGAGAGAAGAGGGCTCCGTTTTGGCTTCACAGTCGAAAGGTCCTTTTCACGCTGGCCCCGATAGGAGCGAACGAACGCAGTTCGCTCCCCTGGGGTCATTTGCATAAAAGGCTTGTGCATCTCGAGAAGCTTCACTTTCCTTCCCCGATGGCAGTCATCCTTCTAATCTCATTGGTCACTTGACCTTCGAACTCCCTGACTCCGACTTGCACGTCTACTTGAAGGCCAACCCATTCAGCATTGCGGATGGCTTCGGCAATTCTTGCTGGTGTGGACATGTCCACTCCCATTGCATCGCAGAAGCGACGCAACATATTGATTTTAGCTTGCCTCTTTGTCATCCGCCCATCTCTAGTCAACTCATTCTCATCACCCTCTCGAGGGAGAAAGTTACGATAGTAGAGGATGCTCCCATCAATAGGGGTTTCACCGTCGCTCTTAACGCCGCCATTGTCGGCAAGCGTTATCTGCCACACGACTGCGTTCTGATCAGCATCATAGGTGACCGCTGTTACGTGCCCGTGGTAAGTCCCTTGTGGAACAAGGGGCTCGGGCTTGAATTCTTCTTCTACGTCAAAACTCCCTGGGATGTAAACTTCATTTTCCATTTTGTCCTCCTTTTTCAATATACTTCATTATTGCCTGCCAGTCGTTAGGGACAAAGTCTGGCAGGCGGTGCTCTTTACCTGACAAAATTGAGCGGGCCTTTGTCAGGCCAATGGGCACGGTCTGAAGATACCAGGCTGTTACACCCTTCTCTCGACGAGTTGTTGCATAATAGACCTCGTCAAAGTAGCCTGGGACCTTCTCAGACAACTGGCCCGTGAGCAGCGGACCGATGTCTATGATGGCCCCAGTTGACTCATCACGCTTGATGTCAATGTGTGAAAGCACAATGACGTTTGCTGGCAAGGACACTATCTGCCGCAGCTTGCCCTCTACCAGATTGCGAACCATCTGGTAGTGGACATTCCAGATTGGCCCGCCTGTCGGCGACCGCTTGGGGTCGAGCATGAGGGCTCGTTCCATTGCAAGGTCTGTCATGGTCGTTGTGCTGTCCACAACAACTGTCTTATACTTGCAGTCCTTGCGAAGCTGCAGCAGGTCTTTCTCGAACTTCACCCAGCTCTGCCAATTCATGTCATAGGTCTCGTAGTCGAAGTCTCGGCCAGCATACGTAAGTATGTGGCCGTCGAAGTCGAAGACAAATCCAGGAGTGGGAGCACTCGCTGCGAAAGTGCTCTTTCCTGTCCCATACGAGCC
>JAOZNG010000240.1 GCA_029933895.1 archaeon | reverse complement strand
TAAATATGGCTGCCCAAACTGCCTATGCTACGCACTTCAACCGCGTGTCAGTCCCCTTCAACCATAATAGAGCCAAACATGACCTACATCTGCGGTAGAATTAACCTCATCATCCCAATAAGGAGAGCCTATCGCAAAATCATCCTTCTGATCTCCGCTCACAGATTCTAAGAAGCCACACAACGATTTCCCACCCGTAAATGAAAACGTGTTCCCTGTTATTCTGCTCCCACCTAAATACTGATATGCCTGCTCACCTTTCAAATTCCAATTGTTGTTGTTCGGTATCTCACTTAACGTGGGATAACCCTCATACACATATACCCTTCCCGCCGCATAATACGTCCAGTGCTCAGGTGGCTTATATATCGTCACTATCTCATATGGCGCTCCAACCATGAAATCATCCATATTGTCCCCGTTCTCATCCCCTATCGTCTCCACTTCTACTCCAAAGTATGTCAGCTCTTCCGGGAATGTTACATTCTTACTTATTATCACTGGATTGGCACCTGTGTTTATCCCCGTGGACGTACCCGAATATAGATACACACGGGATTGTGTACTCGTTGTGCACGGCTCTCCCACCACTAGATCTAGGTAGCTATCTCCATTGAAATCTCCACTATCAAACGATGATCCAAAATATGTCGGAGTCTCAACCCCCGTGTACGTCTGGAGATTCCCTCGAATAAGATCTTGCTTACTCTCAACATAATATAGGTGTACCTCACTAGCCATATTGTTCGTCGCCTTCGTAGTCACATTATATATGTTGCTAACACCAAAATCCTCCTTCCCGTCCCCATTCAAATCCCCCAACCCTCTTACACATGCTCCATAATGCCTCTCATGGTAGAGCGTTGTACCTGTACCTTTACTCCAACCTCTCTCACTCCATACTATATGTCCCCCTAGTGCACCACCACCCCCCACCTCCAGCGAATATAATACCGCATATCCCACCTGCATATTCGAGACCGTGTATCCCGGCGCTCCCACCAGCAGATAGTCCCTATCATCACCTCCCACCGCATCTATGCTCCAACCCCAATACAAATTGGCACTCGCTGATGGAACTGGAGGGGTCGTCGTTATCCCCGGCGTCAATGATCCCCATCCAACAAAACCTGTCGGCGTCCCACGATAAAGGGATATCGTCCCCACATTACTCATCCCTCCAGTGTTAAACATAGGATGGGATACTGCCAGATCATCCCGCAGACCATCACCATCAAAGTCTCCAACGGCCAAATCCACCACCTCCACCCCACTCCACAATGCACCTATCCCCGGTGCTGGACTTAGTCCACCCCCGCCGCTCGGGTTATACTCCCATAAAAGTATTCGCAATGTACCATTTTGGATGCCCGTGGTTACGAACTCCAACAATCCATCATTGTCTGAGTCGAAACTCCCTTCTATGGCATAACCCA
>JAOZNG010000086.1 GCA_029933895.1 archaeon | reverse complement strand
GAAAACAGAAGCGCTTTAGACATCACCTTCCTTTTAGAATCATCCACAACTATCCTTCCTTCACTCATGAGAACAATCCCGTCAACATGTCCCGCAACCGTTTCGATGTCGTGACTGACCAACACAACCACATTACCATCACTCCTGTAACTGTCGAGGAGGTTCATCAGATAATACCTGGAGATATGATCCATCCCCTTCGTCGGCTCGTCTAGGATAAGAATATCCAGCTCGGAAACGACAACGGAGGCTAATGTCATACGCTGCTTCTCCCCCCCGCT
This sequence comes from archaeon, assembly GCA_029933895.1. GTDB lineage: Archaea > Altiarchaeota > Altiarchaeia > IMC4 > QMZM01 > EX4484-2. The sequence continues at coordinate 5,389 of JAOZNG010000086.1, read as the reverse complement.
CAGCGACCTAGGATAATCACCACCCCCATCCCTGAGGCTGAACATCCCAGGAACATCTCCGTCTTCGAGTGAATCACATCCCGCTGCCTTCCCGGATTCTCCATGATGTATCGGATTTCCTCCTCAACCGTGTCAGCGAATAAATGGGTGTTAGGGTTTTGGAAGACATAACCCACCCTCTCAGCCATCTGTGCCACCGTAACATCCTTCGTATCCAATCCCGAGACAAGAACAGAGCCTTTTTTCGGCTTAAGCAGACCGTTTATGTGTTTCACGAAGGTGGTTTTTCCGGACGCATTCCGCCCCATTACCGCAATAAACTCACCGGCATGGATTTTCAGGGAGATGTTGTTCAGGGCAAGGATGGATGAAGCAAACATCAAGAAACTCAGGGGTGTCTGGTGGATGATCGATGAGACATTCACTGTTGAGGTCCCAAGAGGTACGAAGATACTGGATGCCCTCAAACAGGTATCTGGGGTGGAAATCAAGAAAACAGGGGAGGGTTCATTCATTAACTCAGTTTACGGGAAGGAAGGATACTACATCTATGAAGTCAATGGTAGAATCCCTGATGAAGCAGTGGATCAGTACCCTCTGGAAAAGGATGTGGATGTTGAGCTAAAGAGGCTTGTTCCGGTTATCGGGAAAAGAACAGGGTTATTGTAAAAGATGATATCAGTTCTACGACATCTGCCGTAATTCCCAAAATCCATTTTTAAATGATTAATCATTATAGATTAGTAACACAAAATCTAAAATTTTATTACTAAAAGGTTACTATTCAAAATTTTTTATGCCGAAGATAACGTTATAGTTTATCTTACGGTAAAAAAATGATAACACCTGAAAAGATATATGAGATCTCGGATTACATAGGAAGAACTCTATTCGTGTCGAGTTTCGAGATAGCATATCTGGCAGTTGATGGCGATATGGAAAATGGTTTGATGAACGACAAAGTCAAATTTTTCACGAAGATGTTTCTGAAAAAGCGGGAAAACGAATCGCTTCCGCATTTACCGTGGGTTGTGAAATACGGGGAAGAAAGATTCAGATACGGTTGTCCGATGCGACCGTCCGTTAACCATCTCGCAGGTGCATACAATCGCGTAACAAAACTCAAAATCAAGGCTTCCATAAAGGTACTGGTGAGGTTTTTATCCGGAGCAGGTTATCTTGCCTTTGGTGTCGGGGATGAAATTTTCGCAGTAAAAGGAGAAAAAGGAGATAATGAACTCAAGATCAAGGTCTTCGGCTCTATTGGGGATATGGAAAGAAATCTTTATACTGCCCTTAGAAACTACGATATTTTGACCATTGCCTCTGGTGATCTTTTGCATCCATTCATCGATTTCTATCGGAAATACCATGCAGATATAAAAGAGACAGATAGGTATATCTGGAACATCGACCTTTGGAGTGGTGAAGTAAATCCGTTTATCGGTATTCCATACACCGATATGAAAGAATTCATTCCCAATTTTGGAAGATCGAGATTAGCCTCAGTCATTGATCAATTATGGTCTCATCATGAATTCAGATCGATCTCTCTGGGATCAGAGGGGGTTTCGATCAAAATAGGTAAGATAGAATTCTATTAACAGGGCATGTATGATGGACATCAAAGAAGGCATCAGGGAATACTGGGATGGACGAGGCAGAGACTATGATAAATATCCAGGGCATAACTACCAATCAAGCGAAGTAAAAACTGCATGGATGAACGTTCTTAAAGCCACATTTAAGGCAAACACTGAACTAGAGATACTGGACGTCGGCACAGGAACAGGAGCAATCGCACTACTCCTCGCAGAATTAGATCACAAGGTAACAGGAATAGACCTCTCGGAGGGCATGATGGCTATAGCAAGAGAAAAAGCAGATAAACTAAACCTGGAGATAAACTTCAGATCAGGTGATGCAGAAAACCTACACTTCAAGGACAACATCTTCGACGCAGTTATCTGCAGACACCTCCTATGGACGCTGCCCAACCCCGAAAAAGCAGTCAACGAATGGATCAGGGTCACCAAACCAGGAGGTAAAATCGCGGTAATAGATGGCAGATGGCACGATGGATCACTTAAAAGCCATCTAAGACAACTCACCTGGAGGATGAGAACACTTATATACCAAAGAAGTATGAAATGGCATTACAGGAAAGAAATAAGAGAGAATCTGCCACTAGTTGATGGCACAGAACCGGAAAAGGTCATAGAAATATTCAGGGACAATGGATTAACAAACGTATCCCTCCAAGACCTCGGACATATAAGAGAGATAGAGCAAAAAAACTCCGGTCCACAGTCTAAATTATTCCACAGTTACCCGACCTTTCTGGTGGAAGGGGTGAAAAACGATGAAAACAAGAATTAAGGCAGGTATATTGGTTGCAGTTATTGCAATATCCGGAGTTATATTATTCTCCGGATGTATGGATGAGAGAAAACAGGCGCAGGAGCGGATACTGACCGTGGGTTGTCAATGGGAGCCTAAGACATTGGATCCGCATAAATCAGGGTATCTCCCGCTCAGGCTGGGCATAACCGAAACCCTGGTTAATGTAGACTACAACATCGGCCTTGTATCTGGGCTGGCTGAGTCATGGGAGGTATCCGATGATAAACTAACATGGATATTCCATTTAAGGAGGGGTATTAGATTCCATGACGGCACACCATTTAATGCATATGCCATGAAATCCTCTCTTGATAGAGCAATGAAGGAAGCCGCATTAAAGAAAGTGCCCATTGACTCAGTAGAGGTGAAAGATGACTATACTCTTACGATAACCACAAAAGAGCCATTTGCTCCGCTTCCTGCTTATTTAGCAAAAGGCGAGTCGGCTCCAATAAGCAGCAGTTCATTTGATGAGAATGGCGAGGTTATTAAACCCATCGGAACAGGTCCGTTTAAATTCGATTCATGGAAGGTAAAAGAAGAGATTGTAATAGTTAAAAATAATGAATACTGGGGCACTACAAAGCCCAGATTAGATAAAGTAATCTACAAAACGGTTACTGATGCCATAACACGGATAATGATGCTGAGGGGCGGTGAACTTGATGTGGCACAGATTCTCCCCCCGGATGCTATGAAGGAGATAGCATCCAACCCGGATATAAGGGTTTTAACGGAACCAATCGCGCGCGTACGGATGATAACATTCAACACAGTAAAGGAGCCGTTTAATGATATGAAAGTAAGGCAGGCAGTAAACTATGCCATAAACAGGGAGGATATAGTGAAATATGTTTTGGATGGTGTTGGTGAGCCTGCAAGAGGTCTTTTCCCTCCGATAGCCTATTGGGCGAACAGTGATATCGAAGGCTACCCCCACAATGCATGGAAAGCAAAACAACTGCTGGAGGAAGCAGGATGGAAGGACACCGACGGCGATGGAATACTTGAGAGAGATGGAAGAAAGTTCAAGGTTGTCTTGGTGACATATCCTGAACGAGCAACACTTCCGCCAACGGCTGAAGTAATCCAGAGCCAACTGAAAGATGTTGGAATTGATACAGAATTAAGAGTTCTCCAGGTGGATGCTGCAAATGAGTTAAGGAATAAGGGTGAATTTGACATGTTTCTGGTCGGAAGAGGATTACTGTTTGTTCCGGACCCCGATGATAATATGATGAGAGACTATCATTCAAACTATACCTCCGGGGGGGGATGGGGGGCATATAGATACAGAAATGAACGCGTTGATGAATTACTTAAGAGAGGGAGAGCTACATTCAATACCAGTGAACGGAAAAAGATATATGACGAGCTGCAGCAGATAATAGTGGATGAGGTACCGGTAGCATACCTAAACTATTATGTGAACATTGATGCAGTGAGATCAGGTGTCCATGACTACAGGATGCACCCCATCGAGCACAGTTTCCATCTGGAGACGGTCTACATTGAGTGAAGAGAATGTATCCGGAAACCATGCGAGATAAAGTAAAAGAGTATATGCGAAACGAGCGATGGAACCATAGAAACGCTACAGCATATGATAGATACAAGAAGGTATCGGATAGGAGAGGCTGGGGGAGACTCATGAATAACATATTAGATCTTGATAAAAACTCCAGGATACTTGATTTTGGCACAGGAACCGGTTTCATGGCATCGATTTTAGCTGAGATGGGATATGCTGTGGTGGGTGTGGATCTATCAAAGGCCATGCTTGATAGGGCACGGGAGAATATCATGGCGGAGGGCTTATCTGATAAGGTGTATCTGATGCAGAGTGACGGAGAAAATCTAGAGATGGAGGATAATTCAGTTGATTGTGTGGTGAGTAGATGGGTTCTCTGGACATTACCTGATCCGAGAAAAGGTATCGAAGAGATGATCAGGGTTACAAAACCTGGCGGCAGGATTGTTGTAATGGATGGCAGGGAAAAACACAGAAATGTCCTGCAACGCTTTAAGAACAGTCTTGTTGATTTCATATTAACGCAACGCCATCCCCTGTGGAGGAAGAGGTTTGAGGAAGAAATAAACAGGCATCTCCCGAGATATTCCCTGAAGGAGATTAATGAAGTCTTCGGGGGGGCTGGGTTAAGGGATATAGAGATAATGGAGGAGGTAGAAGAAATCACTGAGAACTGGATACATAGAGCTGTCTTTGGATCCGGGTGGAGTACATTTCTGATAACGGGAACTAAACCAGAACCAGAATGATAGGTTATATAATGAAACGGGTATTGATGTTGTTCCCTGTCTTGCTGGGAATCTCAATAATCACGTTCTTGGCCATATATCTCTCTCCAGGCGACCCCGCTGAGATTACATTGAGGGTGCTGTTGAATACAGACATCCCCCCTCAGGAGGCTGTCGCCGAGTTAAGGGAGGATATGGGTCTTAACGCTCCCCTTCACATCCAGTATATTCAATGGCTGAAGCGTGTATTACATGGTGATCTAGGGTATTCCTTCCAAACTGGAAGAAGTACTTTAGATGAGATATTAACTGCGCTTCCAGCGACATTGATCCTTGCGGTCACAAGCATGTTTATTTCAGCAGTAATCGCATTTCCTCTCGGAATACTTTCCGCTGTAGAACAATATTCAGTACTTGATCGAGCAATCCTGTTCGGGTCATTATTAGCAGTTTCGGTGCCTGACTTTTTCATAGCTATAATTCTCATTTTGATATTTGCGTTACATTTTGATATATTTCCCGTTGCAGGTTACGGGGGTATAGGGTACCTAATACTTCCGTCATTAGCATTGGCGATAACCATGGCAGCCATAACCACCAGGTTGATGCGGACAAGTATGGTGGAGGTGCTTACCCGGGACTATATAACAATGGCAAGGGCGAAGGGATTAAAGGAAAAGCAGGTAGTAGTGAAACACGCCTTAAGAAACGCCTTAATACCTGTTGT
>JAOZNG010000239.1 GCA_029933895.1 archaeon | reverse complement strand
GCATTATATCCGAATGGTACATTGAAATGGAAGTTCAGTGTGGGGGACAAGATTTATGGGACACCGGCGATAGGGTCTGATGAAACTATCTATTTTGGGTCATACGACACTTATTTTTATGCATTGTATCCAAACGGAACACTTAAATGGAAGTTTAAAACGGGTGATAAAATTCTGGGGACACCGGCGATAGGAACAGATGGCACGATATATTTTGGCTCACGTGACAAGTACTTTTATGCGTTATATCCTAACGGAACACTCAACTGGAAGTTTAAAACAGGAGGGTATGTGACTGGCTCTCCTGCAATTAGTCCAAACGGGGTAATTTATTTCTGTTCCTATGACACATATATCTATGCATTATACCAAAATGGGACGTTAAAATGGAAACTAAAAACCTCTGATGTTATGCTGTGCACGTCCCCTACGATAGATGGAAATGGCATAGTGTATACCGGTGCTGGGGATAATTGGATATATGCGATATATCCGAATGGTACATTGAAATGGAGGTACAAGACCGGTTGGTACGTGTATTCAACTCCGTCAATAGATAATGATGGAAACGTGTACATAGGGAGCTATGATGGTTATTTGTATTGTTTTGGTGCGGTAGCACCGTCTGAGCCTGTAGATGTTAGTGCGGTGTCTGGAGATGGATATGTGGTGTTGAGTTGGAGTGAGCCAGAGGATGACGGCGGGGCGGAGATTGAGGGTTATCGTGTGTATAGGAGGGAGGTAGGGGGGAGTGGAGATGGAGGGAACTTTACGCTTCTGGCAGATGTGGGTCCAGACGTATTCAGATACAGGGATGAGAATGTGGTGAACGGATGGAGGTATGAGTATTATGTGGTGGCGTATAATCGGGAGGGGGAGGGAAACAGCTCTGAGATTGTGATAGGTGAGCCGAAAGGTAGGCCCGGGGCGCCAAGAGGACTTAATGCCACTGTGGGGAAGTGGTATGTGTTTCTCTGGTGGTATGAGCCCGATAATGATGGGGGCTCCCCAATAACAGAATACAGGTTATACCGGAAGGGATTATCAGAGAATAGGTGGAGACTCATTGCTGCGGCGGGGGGAAGAAGTTACAATGATACAACTGTGTATTCTGGTGGTACGTATGATTACCGCGTGTCTGCGGTGAACATGTATGGTGAGGGGGAGTGCAGTGAGGTGTTGAGAGTTAAGGTGGCCGTGCCACCGGATCCGCCGGTGAACGTGTGGGGTGAGGCCGGAGATGGGTATGCACACATATACTGGAGTGAACCTGCCCAGGATGGTGGGGATGAGATTGTCGGCTATCGGCTGTACAGGGACGGTAAGTTGCTGGTAGAGGTGGAGGGCAGGGAGTACAACGACACGGAGGTGGAGAATGGGGTGGAGTATGTGTATCAGGTGGCAGCGTTGAACGGGATGGGAGAGGGATTGAAGAGTGTAGGTTTGA
>JAOZNG010000085.1 GCA_029933895.1 archaeon | reverse complement strand
CTGTAGAGGGGATGGTCTCCGGATGCCGTGATTTCTCTACCACCCAGGGTTTTTATTCTATAAACATCTTTCCTGGGTTTGGATTCCATATACAATGCTATTGAGGTGTTTTTTATCTTAACTCCGAAGTTCATGCATTTAATTTTATCTTCAGGAAATCTTTCCCTGAATTCTTTTATGGGCAGGGTGTATCCATGCTCATGGAGTATCTTTGAATCCCCACTAAGGCAGTTGATATCATATCCAACTCCGCCGGGGCTGACGACTCCCTTGTCTGAGCTGAACGCTGCCACACCCCCTATAGGGAAGCCGTAGCCGTAGTGGCCGTCGGGCATCACCATAGATGCCTTCTCTATGCCAGGTAGTTTAGCAACATTCGATGCCTGCCTGAAGACCCCATCCTCCATAGCCCGGAATACCTTCTCGGTGGCGTAAACCCTGACTGGAACATTAAGTTCACTGCTCTGATACTCCCACACGCCCTTTTTGATTTGCCTGAAGTTCATCCTCCCTTAATAAACAATGATTAGATCTACTTAACTCAGATTCCTTCTCAACGAAGACGCCAGGCCTGAAAGCTTATCCCTGCCGTTCCTGAATCTTCTGTTGGAGAAAGCGGTGAGGTACCTCAGGTATCTCTCGTCAACCAGGAGACATCCCTTCTCTGCTATGGGACAGTCCACCCTTTCGGTGTCGCATACCTCAACGAGATAGCGTTCCTTTTTCAGGCCTTGGACGCCAACCCTCTTGTAGCCTGACTCTCTGGTAATATAGAGAATTTCCTTGGCTTTCTCTATCGTTTTCGCTGCGATATGAAGTATGGCGGACTCGTATTTAAACCATACCACCCCCTCAGGAGGTATGTCATGCAGGCAGTCGATTACTTCTCCAGATGTTATCTCCCTGTGCCATTTACCCAGCCACCGGCTTTCCTTCTTAGACCCCAGGTCAAGCAACAACGTTATCCTGCCAGAGCAGCTGGAGGTGGTGTAGAAATCATCCAGGGAATTAATGTATTCGAGGAGGGGGATTATTTCCTCGTCCACACACCCCCGGCTTCTGGCCTGATTGTATCGCTCCAGGGCGTTCCTTTTCTGGTTGACGAAACGCTTAGACATTTCTGTTTTCTTTGTCCACGAGTTTAGTGGTTATCTCCACCAGTGGGTGTTGGGCGTAATCCATCACCTCAACATCATTTAGTGAGATAAGATTTCTCTCCCTGGCAGTCTTTTCCATCCTTAACTCCACCTCTGGCTCCATTTCCAGGACGTGAGCCATCAGCTCATCAATACCCTGCCTCAGAGCCGCTATCGCCCTGTGGTGTCCGTCAACCAAGACGAAATAGCTCTTCCTCTTCACCACGATTATGGGCTCCGCCAGCCCCTTCCTGAGCTCGTACTCCCTGCCCTCCAGCTCATCAGCATAAATCTTGTTCTGGGTTGGATGCAGTTTATTAACTGGAACAAGACGCTTACCTAACTCAACACGCACACCATACTCGCCCTCGAGGAGGTTTTTCACCATGTTAACCTTCCCGGGAGTTACTCTCTCTATGTGGGATCGCAGTATATCCATGGAGGAGATGATACCCACCAGCATCCCGTTCCCGTTCACCACAGGAAGCTTCCTGTATCCGTACCTGAAGAGTATCCTGCCAGCATCACCTAAATCCAGCTCAGGTCTAGCAACAACCAGCTTTTTCTTCTTCTTCAGGATATCCCTCACCCGCATGTCCTTTTTATCATAGCTTTTGAGGAGCTGTTTAGCGGTGAGGAAGCCAATCAATTCATTATCCCTGACTACAGGGAAATTCTCGTGAGTGGATGATATAAATTTCTCTATGGCCTCAGCCACAGTTGAATCAGCGGCTATATAATCCACCTCAGGCGTCATGTAGTCCGCTACTTTTGGTTTCACAGCCATCGTAAATAATTATATGAAATACCCTATAAGTAAGAGGGGATTAAAATGAAGAGGGATGTTAACCTGATACTCTTTGGTTTAGTGGTATTCCTCTTGTTCAGTATGGTGGGGATAACACTATACTACCAGGAGACGTACAGGTCTCTAGACGAGAGTTATAGTCAGGCTACGGGAAAAATCAGGGAAACAGAACGTCAGCTGAACAAAACCATTGCTGAAGTGGGGAGGAAAAGCGAGGAGCTGGATAGAAGAGAGAAGGAACTGATTGATATAATAAATGAACTGGATGTCTCGAAACAGAAGATATCCTCTCTAGGCGACTACTACCAGAACCTTAAGGGAGAGAAGGAAACCCTTGAAAACCGGCTGGATTCAGCTGAAAGCAAGAGAGACCTGTATAAGCTGAACCTGGATGAAAAAACCAAGGAGCTTGAGGTCTGCGAGAAAGACAAGAAACTCCTCCAGAGCGAATTAGGTGACGCAGAAAAAACGATATCCACAGCCAAGGGCAAGGTAGGGAATATGAGCTCAGTCGCCTACAGCCTCTTGTTGAATCTTAATGAGATGGAATCAATAATCGACGACGATATAAGAGAGGATCTCAATGACATCAAGGAGGATGCAGAAGCCGAGAAGGTTTGCAGTGAAAGTGATGTAGACAGCGTCAGCGAATCCATCTATGAGGTATACGACAAACTCGGGGCAAGCAAAAACCTGCTTAGAATAATCAATACCATAACATCAAGACTGAACAACCTCCTGGAGAAATGAAGGCTGTGTTGATAAGGAAAATCAAGGATACCAGAAGAGAACACTGGAGGATTCGGCTTTTCGTCGCCTTGATGAATGCCGTGATAGTATTCCTTCTGTCTGCCATAATCCTAGCATTTATGGAATCCAATACGCTGCTTGCCTTAGCTCCAGCCCTCGTCTACATGGTCTATGAATTCTTTATCTCGAGTGCTGAAAGCGAGAGAGCCCTTGTGGAGCGGATTTCATTAAATAACCCTGAGATAAGGGAACAGATTAAGACAGCCTACGATAACAGGAAGGAAAGGGGGAGGAATATTGTTTTGTTGTCCCTGAGCAGGGAGGTCTCCAGAATAATAGACAGGACAGGTGTATCATCCCTGATAGACAGCAACGAGCTTGTGTTTAAAACAGTCTCGGCTGTTTTTTTATCATTTATCCTGTTGACTCTGAACTTTACGGGCTTTGATGCCTCGTCAATTAACTCACTGCTGGATAACAAAGAAATCAACCACCTGATTGAGGGGATAGAGGACTTAACTGGGTTTGATTTGAGGGAGGGCCTCTCTGGCGCGGGAGAAAAAAAAGATTACCTGGCTGATGACAGATACGAGGACACGCTGGATAGACAGGACATCGGCTCCTCACATGGTGGTCTGCTTCCAGGCTTTGATGAAGGAGAGATACCTGACTCTGGCGGGGGTGCAGGCTCCGCAGCAGACGAGGATATCTTCGGTGACCCCTCTACTGCGTCAATCGAGGGCCGGAGCGTGGAGATGAAACTCCATCCGGAATACGGTGGAAACATAGAGCTAAGGGACGTTAATGACGAAACAGGGAGGTGGGAGATCCCAGAGAAGGATTTAGAGGGAGAAGCCAGCGGGATGCCGGACCAGGACCCTGTAGAGTATAAAGAGTTCATAAAGAGATACTTTGAGGCCATGCAGCAGGAGGTTTCAGGACATTAATATAGTTTAAGTCGGATATAAGATTAAACCATGAAAACAGGAGGAAGCCTCTGGAAGGAGATAGAGATAATAAAGGGGAAGGAGAAGATCAAGGAAAGAGACCTGGAGATGATTTACCCCAAGATAGAGGATCTATACAAGGCAATAGTCTCCGAGATGGGAAAGATTGTTATCGGGCAGGATGAGGTTATTGAAGAGATTCTGGTGTCTATTTTCTCGAAAAACCATGCGCTCCTGGAGGGTTACCCGGGGCTGGGTAAGACCTTTACCGTAAGCACTCTCTCGCAGATACTTGACCTCGACTTTAAGAGGATACAGTGCACCCCTGACTTAATGCCCTCGGATATAACCGGCACGTATATCGTGGAGGAGGAAGGTGGCAGGAAAAGATTCAAGTTCGAGAAGGGTCCTGTTTTCACCAACATATTGCTGGCTGATGAGATAAACAGGGCGACACCCAAGACGCAGTCAGCTCTTCTGGAGGCCATGCAGGAGAGGCAGGTATCGGTGGGTAACAAAACACATAAACTTGATTCGCCGTTCTTTGTTCTCGCAACACAGAACCCCATAGAGATGGAGGGCACCTATCCTCTGCCGGAGGCGCAGCTGGACAGGTTTCTGCTGAAGATTAGAATAACCTACCCCCAGAAGGGGGATGAAGGCAGGATAATAGAACTATTCACCGGAGAGGAGAGACATGATGTGGAACAGCTGATACACAGGAACGAGTTCCTTAATATCCAACGCCTCACGCGGAAGGTTCCCATCTCCCAGGAAAACAGGGAGTATGTCCTGGATATAGTAACCAAGACAAGACCTGAAAACGATGGAATAGCCAGGGAATACCTGGACTACGGGGCATCACCCAGGGCGTCCATAGGACTGGTTCTGGCGTCGAAGGCCAGAGCCCTGGTAAGGGGCAGAAGCTATGTCAGCAGGGAGGATATAGAGAAGATGGCTTATCCCGTGCTGAGGCACAGAATTATTCCCAACTTTGAATCCGAGAGAAAGGGCGTTACAACAGATCACGTGATAAAAAAAATACTGGAAGAGGTGGGTTAGTGGTTGTTGACCCGGATTTCCTGAACCAGCTGGGTAACCTGGAATTGATAGCCAGGAGGAGGGTTTCTAACATTAACGTGGGAAGCAAGAGGTCTATTCGAACAGGGAAGGGCATTGAGGTATCTGACCACAGGCAGTATTATCCAGGGGATGACTTCAGGGCCATAGACTGGCGCCTCTATGGCAGGACAGAGAGGCTCTACATCAGGCGTTTCGAGGAGGAGAAGGATTTAACAACACATATACTGGTGGACTCCAGCTCCAGCATGGATTTCTCCGTGGATGGGATGAGGAAATTCGACTACGCAGCTAATCTTGCAGCAGGATTTGCCTTCCTGTCGGTCAAAAAATACGAGAAATTCGGTTCCGCTATGTTCTCCAGCAGCATAAGGGAGGTTATACAGCCCAAGAAGGGTAAGAAACACTTCTTCAGGCTTATTGATTTGATGGACAAGTCAAGCCAGGAGGGGGAAACAGACCTCAGGAGGTCTGTTGATGAATACACGAAGATGATAAAATCCCGCTCCTTTGTAATAGTTCTATCGGACTTCATCGAGCCGATTGAATCCCTTGAGCATGCTGTCTTCAGGGTTGCTAAATACTCGAAGGAGGCTATCCTGATGCAGGTTCTGGACCCAGGTGAGATTAACCTTAAGTGGAGAGAGGACGTGAACTTTGAGGATATGGAGAGCTCGGATCTGGAGAGAACATACCTCAGCCCTGGCTTCAAGGAGGATTACTCCAGGAAGATAAAAAATCACATCTACAACCTTCAGGAGGTTTGCAGGGATGCTGGCGTGGACTTCTATTCCGTGACCTCTGATAAGGCATTGTTTGATTCCTTTATCCAGGTTATCGAGGGCAGGAAAGTTAAAGCCCTTTGATTCTTTAAGTTTTAATGTAATATCTTATATCATATACCTGAGTGGATGAGGATTCTTTAAAAAATGTATCGAAGTTATGAAGAAATGCCAAAAATAAGGGTCCCAA
>JAOZNG010000084.1 GCA_029933895.1 archaeon | reverse complement strand
TCTTCCTGTACACCAAACCCAGCACCACGTTATCCTGTAGTACACAATTCCTTCCCACAGTGGATAATGTCTCCATTGGTTAATATTAGATTAAGGATAAATAATTTATTCATTGAATACTATATAATAGATGAGATGAAAACACGTGAATTGTTAACTATTCTGACATTAATCCTGTTGATTGAGGGAGTCAGCGGATACAAGACAGCCATAGGAGGAAAGCTTGAAATAAACGGGAACCCAGCCCCCGATGGAACAAAGATAGATGCCAGGATAGACGGTCAAACAATAACGGAAACCTCAACAAAAGAAGGCGCCTACATGATAACCATAGAAAACGCAGAAGACTTCATGTACAAGAAAGCCGAGATATACGTCAACAACAATAAAGCAGCTGAAACCATAATAACAACAAAAAAATTCATGGAAAAAAACATCCATGTAAACACCAGGGAAACAACCACGTCCTCAACTACAACAACCACATCATACACGACAACCACAACAGAAAGAGAAACCGGTGTTGTGGGGATGATAGTGGACTTCTCAGTCAATAATATGGCCACAATGCTGGGGCTTCTGATTCTGTTAATACTTTTTGCCTCCATGGTACGGGAATACAGGGAAAAAAAAAGATGCTGATTAATGTAGTGCAATCAGACATGAAACTGGGAGATAAAAAAGAGAACCTCAGGAAGGCGATAGAGGTAATAAAAAAGTCCAGAGCTGACCTGTTTCTTTTCCCGGAGGTGTTCACCACAGGCATGAACCTCGAGCACGCTGAGGAACAGGCTGAAAACCTTGATGGAAAAACAATAAATAGACTTGAGAAACAATGCAGGAAAAAAATTATCGCGGGCAGTTTAATGGAAGAACATACAGGGAGAATATATAACACATTCATTTTGTTGGAGGATAATCAGCTCAGGGGATTCTACAGGAAAATCCACCTCTTCCGGAAAGAGAACGAATATTTCACAGCAGGAGATAAGGTGGAGGTGATAGAGACAAAATACGGGAGGATGGGGTTATCCATCTGCTACGACCTACGGTTCCCGGAGCTGTACCGGAAGCAAAGAGATAAGGGAGCTGAGATATCCCTAATATGCGCCAACTTCCCCAGACAGAGGATAGAGCACTGGAGGACGCTGCTCAGGGCCAGAGCCATAGAAAACCAGACCTATGTAGTAGGATGCAATAGAACCGGGAGAGATGGAATCAATGAATACAACGGGAAATCAATGGTAGTAGACCCGTGGGGTGAAGTCCTAGCTGAGGCAGGTGACGGAGAGCAGACACTGGAGGTTGAAGTAGACCCAGGGGAGGTTGAAAGAATAAGAAGGAAGTTTCCTGTTTAGGGGATATGAAACCAGGACTATATAAAACATCGTAAAATAGGTCTTATTACCGCAAAAAAAGTGAAGAGATAAGCATCCTCAGAGAAGCAGTGAAGCAGGGTGATGATACCTCTATGAAAGAATCTTCAGGGCTTCCTGTCCCGACATACCCTCCCGTACGCCATATTTTCTCGCCTTAGATGAAACCTCCTGTATTTCAGCCTCCAGAACATCCTCAAAGGATGAAACACCCGAGACAAGACACAGCGCGTCACCCAACCTCTCAGCCGTCTTAATAGAGAGATAACTGCAGGCTATAAGACCCTTATCTGCCTTAATCAGGAAGATACTAGCGTGCTCCAACTCTATCCTGAAGCCTGTTGCTTCACCAATCACCTTAACCTCAAACATCCTGTTCAAACCCCCATACCTCATTCTGAGTCAAAGACCAGGGGAAACCCAATAATTCCACGTTCGAACCCAGAGACATCCCCAGATTCATGGAAACGATACAAGGTACACCTCTGGCATTCATCATAACCGTTTCGTGATCAACTCAGCAACTCTTTTGCCAGACAACAGCATCCCACCGAATACGGGGCCCATCCGGGGAGAGCCATAGACTGCGTTAGCAGCCATCCCGGACACGTAAAGCCCCGGATAAACCTCTCCCGTATTCTCCACCACAAGCTTCTCGGATAGATCAGCCCACATAGAGCGCTCACCCTCAACTCCCCCAGAGGGCGTATTCAATTCACCCACTTTCCTGCAAACAATAGAGCAAACCTCCAAGGGATGGCCGGTTGCGTCAACACAATATCTGGCCTTAACAGCCAGCGGGTCGACATGCAAACCAGCAGCCTCCACCGCGCTCCAGTTCAAAACAAACCCGTTAACCCTCTTCTCCCGTACAAGAACATCCTCCACAGATATGCAGTTAAACAACCTGGCACCTGAATCAACAGCAACAGATAATAACTTAGCAACTGACTCAATCGAGCTGGCTATATATTGTCCACGCTCTTTACGGTAGTTGATGCCGAAATCATCGAGTATGAATCTGGCCTCCTCCTGCACAACAATCCGGGGATACATCATACCACCACCCCACATCCCACCACCAAGGGAAAGCTTCCTCTCGAAGAGAGCAACCTTGGCTCCTGAATCAGCCAGATAACGAGCGGCAACAAGACCAGAAGGTCCCCCTCCGGCGATGGCGACGTCAACCTCCAGACAGTCCAGGAAATCCCTCACAGCATTCTCCACAATAGCCCTTGAAACCTCAATCTCCTCAATCATCTTGCATACACCATGGTATCAGCTCCCCCAGCAGTGAAGACCCCCCCAGCATGTGAGAGCGTTCCGTATCATGCTTAAGTGGAGCAATGAAGCCCTCAGCCTGGGAATCACTCCAGTGCTGGCTGTGTCGCTCCATATAAACCCTCTCGCCTCATCCATAAGTTTCTTGTTTTTATCCAGTATACCAGCAACTGATGTCATCAGGATAAGCCTGCTCGCTCCAATGGAGACTGCGAGATCCTCTGCAGGAGAGTCCATTACATCCTCATCCAGCATAACCTTCCCCCCTGCTTTTATCACAAAATGCTTCCCCCCGAAATCCTCAATATAGCGGAGAGACTTCATCAGATCATCAGATAAGTGCATGGTGTTTTTCTCCATCTTATTTATTTCCTGATTGCTAGATATTTATACTCGAATATCTTATACTTGATAATTAATAGTAAAGAATCAACAAAAAAAGTGGGTTAAAAAAATGTACATCATAATCATCGGTGGAGGAGGCACTGGAACAGCCCTAGCCAAGGTTCTTGAAAGTGAAAACAACGAGATAGTTATTGTGGAAAAAGAGGGGGAAAGGGCTAAGGAACTTGCTGAAAGCATGGACGCTCTTGTAATCCATGGAGATGGAAGCGACAGCCAGATACTCAAGGATGCGGGAATAGAGCACACTGATGCTGTGGTCATATTAACAAGGGAGGATAACACAAACCTGACAATATGCCAGATGATAAAAAAATTCGAGGTCAAGAGGATAGTGGCCAGGGTAAATGATCCAGCGAAGAAAGATCTCTACATAGGCCTGGAGATCACGGCAGCGATCAGCCCAATCTCCGCTGTAGTAAGCTACTTCAAGAACGCCATAATGCACGGGAGCAGCAGGAGCATGTTCTCCATAGGCAAAGGCCAGGCAGAGATAATCGAGCTGGAATTCAGAAACGAAAACCTTGATGGGCGAATAATTAAAGACATCGATCTGCCATCTGGTTCCATAATATGCTCCATCAGCCGGAACGGAGAGATCATAATAGCGAAACCCAACGAGATACTTAAAAAGAATGACCTCCTCACAGTCATGACAAAAACAGAGGTCTCAGATGATGTTATAACAATACTGAGGGGGGAGGATTAATAGTAGGTTGATGGGGTGAGATACTTACCCGCCATACCATTCTTCTCCAGCTTCTTCACCAGCTCATTGTACCTGTTCCTTATGGAAGTCTCTGAGATATTGGAGACAGGAATAATCTTCTGCGTTTTCTTGTCACCTATAACCCTACCCGCCACGAATATCGCAGCAACCGCCATACTCATGGGAACCTTCCCTGATGTTATGCCGGCTGTTCTAGCATCCTTCAATAGCTGGATGGCTTTCGCCTCCGTTTTCCCGCTGACTCCGAGTTCGCTGGCTAACCTGGGCACGTAATCTGCTGCAGTAACCACGGGCATCTTCATTCTCAGACGCCTGCAGATGGTTCTGTAACTTCTCCCTATGTCTTTCTTATCGACAGATGAAACCTTCTCCAGCTCCTTAAGAGTCTTCGGGAGATGATGTTTCCTTGAAACCAGATAAATTATCGCTGCGATAACACTCTCAATAGACCTTCCCCTGACAATACCCTTGTTCACGCACTTCCTGTAGAGGCGGGCACACTCCTCCTTTATGTTCAGGGGAACATTAAGGTAAGCTGACATCCTATCCAGCTCAGGTAAAGCAATAGAGAGATTCCTGTCCACGGAAGTGCCCATCCTGCTACGTCTCTGCCACTTCCTCAGCCGGTAAAGCTGGGCCTTCCTCTCAGATGGGATAGCACTACCCTTGATATCCCTGTCATAGCGGTCTATTTCAGTAGTTAAACCCATGTTTTGTTTAGCATGTTTCAGAGGCCCTCCAGCCCTGGCCCTCTTGTTCATCTGCTCCTCGTCGAAGGCCCTCCACTCAGGCCCGAAATCAAATAATGTGTCGTCCAGTATCAACCCGCAGTTCTTGCACAGTACCTCTCCTCTCCGGTAGTCAACAATCCTGCCCTCACTACCGCAAGCTCTACAT
Source organism: archaeon (assembly GCA_029933895.1). Classification (GTDB taxonomy): domain Archaea; phylum Altiarchaeota; class Altiarchaeia; order IMC4; family QMZM01; genus EX4484-2. The sequence continues at coordinate 1,017 of JAOZNG010000084.1, read as the reverse complement.
ATCTCTTTAGCCCTTTCTGGTTTATCCTCCATTCTCTCACCTCTGATTCCGGAGGAGGGTAAAGGAAAAACAATCCTTTTTCGGTAGCCAACCACCCTCTATAAACTCGTGGAATCCATGTTTAATATTCCAGTAATAGATTCTTGGGAGTTGCGGTATAAATAGTTTTCGTTTATGAGATACCCTCCACATGTAAGAGATTTTATATACGTAATCTTAAAGTATTACCATGCCTTGCGGGAGAAAAAGAAAAAAAGCTCAGATGAGAAAACATAAGACAAAAAAGCGTAGAAAAAAGCTGAAGAGGAAGAGCAAGTAGTCTATTCCATGTTTCCTATTCTTCCGAAATCGAAGACCTGGTTTTTTTCCACGCAATAAGCCTTGAAGATAGATAAATCCTGTTGCATGAAAGGCGACAACGGCTTCTCCTGCGTTAAATCCGTTCCCTCGGTGACGAGACACATGGATGGGATCTGTATAAGGTTCTTGTTGTTCCATTTACCTGAGAGAAAACACTTAACTTTTTCCGTCCTTACCCCATCCCCTACCGTTAGGGCGGGGTGGTCGTGGCCTATAACAACAGTATCTGCCTTTTCCAGATTATTGTCTTCTGGTATTTTATGGCCGTGGGTTATATAAACACCTGAATCCTCTATGAAAAAATTGGAAACAAGGTTAACATTCTTCTTTCTAGCAATCGGGCCCACAATAGTGTCATGGTTTCCCTTAACCAGAACAATATCACTGCAGTAGGACTCCAGAAAAGACAGGAAATCCAAAACCTCACGCCACTCCTGCCCCGAAATCCTACCAAACTCATGCTTCAAATCGCCGTTTATCACAAACCTCTTGGGAGAAACACAACCAAAAACATTTTTTAGATAGTTAACAAGCTCTCCATACTGGAAACGGGGCAACATAAAGCCCTGCTCCATGAACTCCCCCTCATAGCCGAGATGCAGGTCCCCGAAAACAAGAGTCCCTGAATCCACCAGATGAAGAGTTAACCCGTGAATC
>JAOZNG010000083.1 GCA_029933895.1 archaeon | reverse complement strand
TTTTAGGCCAGAAAGCCTAAATAGTTACCATTGCATTGAATTATTCAACAAAGCATCAATACCCCAACTGATTTAATCTGGAGTAAAGGGTTCACGAAGATTGCTCCTGTCTCCTCAAGACCTTTCGGGGAGGTATATACTTCAACGCCTATCTAGGAAAAGAGACACTAGGCATTCCTTCCGAGAATTCCATGCAGTTTTCTATCTCGGATTCACTTATACTCCTCGCAGCTCCACTTAGGCCGTAATCATGGAGGTACATTACTGTTTCTCCATCTGGGTCAATAACCTTCACCATACCGAAGGGTACCTCGCTGCTGACCCAGTATTCACCCTCCTCTGAAATGAATTTCGCGACATTCACGGTTTTCCCTGTTGGTGTGGTGTATGTTCCATAGGAGATGTCTGGCATATCAGGCGGGTAATCCTCTGGCGTGCCTTCATCCCCTCCTAAGGCAGGGACTTCCTCCTCCATATTGCCTACATCCATGCACATCACCATATCCTGGGTTTTCATCGCGTATTTCACAAGCTCTTGTGTAGATGAGTCAACCCACATCTGCGTTATGCTGGTCTGTCCTCCAGCCTCTATCTCCATCTCTAGTCCGGTGCTCTTCACGCCGTTTACAATATCTGTTCCTATGTTCTCTATTCTCTGTTTTGTTTCCATTCCCTCGGATTCCATCACGTACTCAACCCACTGCCCCTCGCTTACCTCCATGAAGCCGGTGTACGTTCCTTCAGCTCCAGAGGGTGTTGTTGTCGCATGAGCCTGGGTTGTTGTCGCAGACTCTGCTTGTGTAGTTGTCACTCCACCCTCTGAGGTGGTTGTTTTCGCGGCTGTGGTGGTTGTTTTATCTCCCCCTCCTGTGCAGCCGCTTGCTAGTATCAACCCGATGGTTAGAAAAAACAGTCCCGTTGCTTTAAGATATCTTTTTTCCATGAGAAACACCTTTTTAACTATTTCGGTTCTAGTTTTAAATAACTGGTTTGTTTTTAGATTTCAATGCCGTGTGCTTCTTTCATCACGTTCAGGACGACCATGGTGTATGTTCTTTTCACGTCCGGCATTGCAAGAATCTCTTTGATGAACTTGTTGAGAGAGCAGCGGTCCTTGAATTTGGCAACGATTATTGCATCGTAGTCTCCGGTGACGTCGTAGAGGGCGGATACGTTTGGTTTTTCCGAGATTTTTTTCTCTATTTCTGGGAGATGCCCGCCTTCAACTGTTATGCCTATTACTGCAATCAGGTCGTAGCCTAGTTTGGAGAAATCTATGTCTGAGATGAATCCCTTGATTATGCCTGTCTCCTGGAGCTTGTTCACTCTGTTGTAGATTGTGCCTTCTGCAACGTTGAGTTTCTCTGCTATCTCCCTGTAGCTTTTCCGTGCATCCCTCTTCAGTTCCCGCAGTATGTTCAGGTCCAGGTCGTCGATCTTGGGTGACATAATACTTTCTTTAGAATCTAGGATATATAAATCAGTAAACCAGCAGATAAATGATGGATTTTTATTCAATCCACAATAAATCAGGGTCATATCTAGGGTATTATCTAATCGTTGGGTTGTCTTTTAAAAATTCAGGCCTATATACACTACGGTAGAATGGAATCCAGTAACCGAAGTGCGAGGATAAGGGATTATTCAGTGGCCCTGTTATGTGTGGTGTTTGTGGTTCTGGGGATTGTGTTTTTTTCAAAGATTTTTTTGCTTATGGGTTCTGGAGGAACCCTGATCAATACCAGGGCAGTGTGTGGGAATGATTCGGTTTATGTTTTCATCGGCGCGAACGAGGATCTCAGAGATGTTAGATGTGTTGCCCTTGATGAAGGGTTCTTCGATAGTCCGGAGATTGTTTTAGGGGATCTGTCACTGAACGACGAGGATGTCTGCAGGTTCAGGTTGTTGAGGAATACAACAGAACCATTGAGGTTTGAGGTATGGTATAATAACAGAGTCAAGAGGGAGGTGTGTGAATGGCAACACTATCCCCGCTATGTTGATTAATCCCTTGAAGGGATATTAGATCTTCTGTAGAATGAAAAACCTCCGTCATAGATTTTCTGAAAATAATCTAAAGGAAATTTGCTGCAACTATCCCCTGCTTAATTAGATTAGAGACTGAATAAGTTAACGGTGCCCTAACATAAAGGTTAGGATATAAGTAGTTACCGGAAATTTTGCTTAAAGAGGTAAGATCTCGATAAAACAGGGATGGTATCTGTAACCTTTTTTTATATTTTCTTAGTATCTAATATTATCCTGAATAAAAACATGGATAAAATAGAACTTGGCTTGGCTCAAAAACTGCAAGAGGAGGGTTTTCAAATGAGAAGGCAATTTGTAGAAAGTTTAATTCATGGAGAAGAGTTGGAGGGTAAAGTTGCAGAGATTAAAAGAAACATAAAAATTGAACCAGAAGAGCAAAGGACATTATTTGATATCGTATGATGAATGCAAACATCCATAACAGAGCATATCTGGCTTCACTCCCTTTGGTCGCTTCACCAAAATTTCCCTTCAGGCAACATCATATTATGACATATACGTTGCAGGCTAATTGTTCTTACTCTTAAGGAGTCTGGAGGGAAGCAATGGAGGATGAATATTACTCGTACATAAAAAAGTTCTTCAGAAGATGGGCTTCTGTTTATGATATCCTGGATATATTTAGTTCAGGGCTAAGGGATAAGGTTGTGGATTTTACTGATGCAGGAAACGGCTCAAGAGTACTGGATGTTGCTACCGGGACAGGGAAACAGGCGTTTGCATTTGCGAGAAAGGGTTATGATGTTGTTGGTATTGATTTATCTACGGATATGTTGAATGTTGCCATGAAGAAGGCCAGGTATGGTAATGTGAGATTCAAGGTCGCGGACGCAACAGATATACCGTTTAAAAATGATTATTTCGATGTCTCATGCATTTCCTTCGCCTTACATGATATGCCTTTAACTATTAGGGAAACAGTGTTGAAAGAAACAATCAGGGTTACTAAACCTGGAGGGATCATAACAATTGTCGACTATGCTCTGCCCAAGAACAGGATTAGCAGATTTTTGATTTATCATTCTGTTAAATCCTATGAAAGCAGATATTATCCAGAGTTTATAAAATCTGATATTGAATTATTACTCAGAAAATCAGGGATCGAGATAAAGGATGAACTTCCAGTATTGCTTGGAGCTGGAAGAATCCTGAAAGGAGTAAAGAAGGGATAATAATGCTGATTGATGATCTAATGTCTAACCTTCGTTCATACTGGAACCGTTAATTTCAATCCCCTCGATGGATTCAATCCTCTTCAAAAATAAACACCTCTTCTATATCTGATTTCAGGACTTTGGCCACATCATAAGCCAATTTCAATGAAGGATTGTATCTTCCTTTTTCAAGAAATACAATTGTTTCTCTCCTGACCCCGACTTTTTTTGCGAGTTCCTCCTGCGTTAAATCGTATCTGGCTCGAAGTTCCTTTATCCTGGTTTTCATTCTACGTAGCCTTTCTGCTTGAGATATGCACTCATGCCGAACATTGTCACAAGCATGATAAAGAATATCACTCCAAGGGTCTGTGAAACGGTTATTGTTAATCGACCAAAGTAATCCAGTAGGAATAAGATATTTACAAGCATGAATGTTATGAACCACGAGTATGTGGCCGCGAATGCGCTTAATTTTCTTGTTCTCTCATCCGTTCCCGGATCCTTCCTGTATCCAAGACACCGAGAAAATCCTGCTACAATACATATCACTCCAGCCACAAGGAGTGCTAAAATAATTGTAATATCTATTGTCTCTGTTGTCATTAATAAAGCTACGGCGCCGACACAAAAAAATATACCTAACACCCCTATTATTTTATCTGTTTTTGTTGTTTCCATCAATAACACCCCTTTTGTTGTTTATTTCTAACTATATGTTAGATATATATAACATACAGGTATATAAAGCCTTCCTCTTTGTAAATCCTCGAAACAGATTCTGGAGTTATATGTAATCGGATATACCCAAATATCCTCAGTTCTCTGTCAGCCACTTCCACAGGGACGTAAACCTTACCCTGCATTTAATCCCGAACCAGCTTACCTGCTCTTCTGCCTCGTAATCCTCAGGCTGTTCAAGAGCCAAAAACATCGCAAACGTTCTGATGAAAAACCTGATGGACTACAGTGTAGGAGGAATCGCTTTCTTTGCGGTTGGATTTGCGCTGATGATGGGCACCACAGCCGGTATGCTCTTTGGAACAGACGGCTTCTTCCTACTCGGTGAATCATACGACGTCGGCACCGCCCTGACATGGTTCTTCATGATGGTGTTCTGTGCAACCGCCGCAACAATAGTCAGTGATGCAGTAGCGGAGAGACCAAAATTCAGCACTTACGTTATATGCAGTCTGGTTATCAGTGCAATAATATTCCCGATATACAGGCACTGGCTCTGGGGTGGGGGATGGCTTTCCTCAGCAGACTTCATGACGGAGCTCGGAGGAGGCTACGGAGCACTTGACTTCGCAGGATCCGGTGTTGTTCACGCCATAGGAGGATACGTCGCACTCGCCGCCGTTTTGTTGCTCGATCCGAGAATCGGCAGGTATAGCAATAGTGGGAAACCCAGGCCCATGCCAGGACACAGTGTTTCATTAATAATGCTTGGGGCATTCATCCTCTGGTTCGGCTGGTTCGGCTTCAACCCGGGGAGCACGCTCTCAGCCCACGAGCTGAGGATATCAGTGATAGCGGTGAACACAAACCTGGCTGCTGCTGCAGCCGCACTGGCTGCAATGTTCATAACCTGGATAAAGTTCGGCAAACCGGATGTGGTAATGACCTCCAACGGCGCAGTCGCAGGGCTGGTTGCGATAACAGCGCCCTGTGCATGGATTGCTCCATGGGCATCGGTGGTGATAGGAATTGTGGCAGGATTTATCGTCTGCTACGGCTGCTGGTTTCTTGAACGCCGGGGCGTGGATGATGTCGTCGGCGCAATACCGGTGCACGGCTTCAACGGAAGCTGGGGGCTTTTAGCACTCGGGCTGTTTGCGGACGGGACCTACGGCAACTACGCAACAGAAGCACCTTTCATTACAGGGTTGCTCTACGGAAATGCGGGGTTCTTCGCATGCCAACTCATAAGTGTAGTTGTGAGCTTCCTGTGGGCATTTGGAACAGGCTTCATCCTGTTTTATGTACTCAAACACACTACTGGAATAAGGGTATCTGAAAAGGAGGAGCTGGAGGGTCTGGACATCGGAGAACACGGGATAGTGGCGTACCCGGACTTCGTGCATGCAAAATCTGTTTCAGGAAGGGAGGTGAGCTAAATGAAAAAAATAGAGGCAATAATCCGGTCAGAGAAGTTTGATGACGTGAGACGGGCATTGACCGACATAGGGATTAACGGATTAACTGTGACGGAGGTGAAGGGACACGGTAAACAGAAGGGGATCACGCAGCAGTGGAGGGGGACAAACTATAAGGTTGATCTCCTCCCTAAGGTGGAGATAGAGACGGTTGTGAAATCAGGGGATGTTGACAAGGTTGTTGACACAATCGTTGAAGCAGCGAAGACAGGCAACATCGGTGACGGAAAAATCTTTGTGATCCCTGTAGGGGATGCGGTACGGGTGAGAACCGGGGAGGATGGGGAGGAGGCTATTTAATTATTTCCTCCTCTTCTTTTTTTTTGATGGATTCTTGTTTTT
>JAOZNG010000005.1 GCA_029933895.1 archaeon | reverse complement strand
CAAAAGAGATTTTGATTTCTTTAAGTCTATCTATGAAAGCTACCCTAACTGGATACTTCAGCCAGAGTGGAGCACACTCCATGAGATGGATTACCTCGGGTGGTTTCAGGAATTATCTCCTGAAATAAGGGGGGATATCAGATTTATACCCCAAATCCATAAGATTTTGGGGGTGGAATAAAAAAAAATGCAGGACACGAAACCGGATGTTAGAGAATATTTGGAGCGGGTGGGCGTAAGCAACCTGAAGACTCTTGTATCAACCAACTGGAGGGGTAAGAGGTACAGGTTTGTTCCGGAGATAGAGTTAACAATAGATCTGGATAAGGAAAAAAGGGGTGCACACATGAGCCGCCTGATCGAGTCAATATCTGAGTGCATTGAGGAGGAGACGCACTCCACTCACGGATCCCTTGAAGAGCTAGGCAGGAACGTACTCGTGAGGCTGAGGGAGAAACACAGCTACGGGAGAGGGGGTATTACCATATCAACCAAGTTAGTCATGGAAAGGAAGACCCCTGTGACGAAGAAGAAGACCATGGAAGCGCATGATGTCAAGGTGTCAGTCTACAACGACAACAACATCTACAGGAAAAGTCTTGAGGTGCAGGTTGTGGGCAATACCCTATGCCCACACGCCATGAAGAAGACAGGCGGGAGATCCCATATCCAGAGGGCTGTGGGTATGTTGAGGATAGACACAAGCTACGGGAAAGAGATAGCGTTGGAGGATATGATTGATGTTGTTGAGGGCTCCTTCCCCTCACCGGTATACACCCTCCTGAAGACAGAAGACGAGAGAGACGTGGTGAACAGGATGTTCCAGAAACCCCGTTTCGTGGAGGATGTGACAAGAGAGATACTGGATAAGGCAGGGAGGAGATTCAAGGGCTGTGGAATCAGGGTGAGAACCGTCTCAGAGGAGTCAATACACAGACACGATGTTGTCGCGGAAGGCTCGTGCTTCTCTTGAATTGAATTTTATGATCTGAAGTCTATTTAATTGATACCTAATTGATAAAAAATGCGTTACAGGGACATAAACAAGAGCAGGGACAGGGGTCCGAGGGAGTTTAAATCACATGTTGTGGAAAAGAAGGGGAATATTATGTTGGTTGCGAAGAGGGAGGTGGTGAGCACACACCCCATGAACTCCATCAAGAATGTCGCCAGGCTTATGAAGGAAAACGACTTCAGGAGGATTCCGATAGTTGATGCTGGAACAAACAGGTTGGAGGGGTTGGGGGTGGCTATAGACATACTTGACTTCCTCGGGGGAGGAGAGAAATATAACATCATATTGAAGGACTATAAGGGAAACTTCCTCTCAGCCATAAACTGCCCCATAAACAAGATAATGGCTAAGGCCCTGTGTGTGGAGCAGACAGCTGAAGTGGAGGATGTGTTGGATATAATGATGAGGAAACACACCAGCGCCATACCTGTTGTGGATAACGTTGAGGACAAAAAAGTTGTCGCTATAGTGACGGAGAGAGATGTTCTCCCTGCTGGAGAGGGCTTCAGTATTCCAGTCAAGGAAGTCATGCAGAGGGACTGCATAACCTCCAGCCTGGGGATGAAGTTGTTGGATGTCTCAAGGATAATGGTCAGGAACCGATTGAGAAGGCTGCCAGTAATCCGTGAGGATAAGTTGATTGGGATCATCACAGTCTTCGACGTGCTTAAGTTCATTGGATACGGTAAATTCCATAAACTAGAGGATCCCGTTGATGTAGAGAAGACATTAGGTGAGAGAGTTGAGAACATAATGGAGGAGGAGGTGATTACTGTGAGAAAAGACCAGGACATAGCAGAGGTCTGTAACCTGATAAAGGAGACGGGGTTCGGTGGCTTCCCTGTGGTTGAAGATGGCAGGCTTGAGGGTATAATAACAACCAGCGACATAATACGGAGCATGTACAGTAAGGGGGAGATATAAGGACTGTATCCTCTGGAGTCGTCTTGGCGGTGCGGAGGAAAGATGTAAAGTGGAAGGAATTCCGCTTATCTTTCGGTGTTTCATATAATATTAAAACAGGATGTTCATTGAAGACATTAAGACAACCAGGGATATTGAGATTCCTCCTAGGCCGATAGACAGGATCATAGGGCAGGGTAATGCGATAGCTAAGGTAAAGAGCGCTATAAGCCAGAGGAGGCATCTTCTTCTAGTGGGCCCCCCCGGTATAGGTAAATCCATGCTCGCTAGGGCCATGGCGTTGGAGTTGCCAGACCCCACCCAGGAGATACGGGTTAGACATAATCCAAAAAACCCGGAGAGACCGCTGCTGGATATCCTGTCAAGGGATAGTATCGAGGGGGAGAAACAAACCAGTTCAGTGGAGAGGGAGGTTGTATCTCCGAAGGATGTGCCGTCTTTTATCGCAGAGCAGCTGGGATTCAGGTGCAGCAGCTGTGGAGAGGTAAGTAAGAGCAGCGAGAAGGTATGCCCCAACTGCGGCAACAACAAATACTTCCGTAAGGTCTGGAACCGGAGGACTTCACCCTTCGGTGATATCATCACAGAAGTCTTTGAGATGAACACCGGGAAACCTGAAAGCGAGGTTCAGACCACCCAGATTGGGGTTGACGGAGAAGAGAGCACCATAATCTACAGGAGGATTGGGGACGACAGGATTTCGGTTATGGACCAAGGTGCTTTGGAGAAGGAGAGAGTCAACGAGAAGAAGCAATACAAGGTTCTGGTTCCTATAGACCGTATCCCTTTCATCCACGCCACAGGAGCCTCCGAGACCGAGCTGCTTGGTGACGTTAAACACGACCCCTATGGCAGCCATCCCGAGATTGGTACGCCGGACTACAGCAGGGTGGTGGCGGGGGCCATACACGAGTCACATGAGGGTGTTTTGTTTATAGACGAGTTGCCTCATATGAAGTATCTGCAGAATTTTATTCTCACCGCCATGCAGGAAAAGAAATTCTCCATAATCGGCAGGAACCCGCACTCTGCAGGAGCCTCAGTCAAGGTGGAGGACGTTCCCTGTGATTTCATATTTGTGGGGGCGTGTAACATACGTGACTTGGAGGAAGTTCTTCCTCCATTGAGGTCAAGGATTCTTGGGAATGGCTACGAGATACTCCTAGAGACTGTTATGCCAGACAATGAAGGGAACAGGTGGGATATGGCACGTTTTGTGGCGCAGGAGATTGAGGAAGATGGGAGGATTCCGCATGCCACCAGGGAGGCGGTGGAGCAGGTGGTGGAGGAGGCGAGGAGGCGGGCTTTTTTTGTGGACGGCGCTAAGAATTCACTGTCGCTGAGGTTAAGGGAGCTTGGTGGTTTAGTACGGCATGCAGGTGACAGGGCCATATCCGAGGGGTCGGAGCTTATAGAGAGGGAGCATATCCTCAAAAGCGTGGAGGAGGTGAAGCCCATAGAGCATCAGATAAGGGAGAGGTATGGTTCTATGTGGGAGGGCTACAATAAAGACGTCGGCTCTGGGGTTTACAGGGATAGCAGGGGGTATAGATAGGGGGGCGACTTCCTGTATTCCGCTGGTTTCTGGTTTATTTAGGTTGGGTGGTTAGGCACTACATTTCGTGTTGTTCGTGGAGGAGGGGGAAAAAGTTAGGCACTACAATCAATCACGTAAACTCACTCATTATTTTTAAACCCTCATTCCACATAAGGAATACCTAATAGATTAAGGTGAGATATATGGAAATCAAGGACATAAAACCGAACACATCCTTCGACCTGTTGGAATTGGAGGTGGTTGAGATGGAGGAACCTAGGGAGTTCACCAACTTCAGAGGTCAGGGTATGGTTGCCAACGGCAAGGGAAAAGACAAGACAGGAGAGATAAAGATAACCCTCTGGAACGACGACGTGGATAAAGTCAAGAAAGGAGATACCATAGTCATAGAAAACGGGTGGGCTAAGGAGTACAGGGGTGAAATACAGGTCAGCACAGGTAAATTCGGGAAACTAGAAGTGAAAGAGTGAGCTCTCCTCCAATACCTGAAATGAGCGAAGACCTCTTGATTATAACCATTTTGGGAAGGGATCGTGAAGGTCTGGTTGCTGAAATCACAGGTAAACTAGCTGGATACAATATAAATATAGTAGACATAGAGCAGTCAGTAATCCGGGGTCTTTTTTCCATGTTTATGTTGGTTGATGTTTCTCAGTCCACAGCGGATGACCGGGAACTACGGAACTCCCTTTTTACTATAGCAAACACCCTGGATGTCAAGATCGATATAGTATCCTATATGAGACATCATGATGGAGAGAAGAAAGGGGGGACGGATTTGTGGAAGATTACATTCTTAGGTAAGGACAAGCCAGGTATTGTGGCTGGTTTCTCCCAAACCCTGTATGAGAACAAAGCTAACATAGAGCAGATAAAGATGATAGCTAGGGGTGAGTTGCTGGTGACTGACATCGTGGTAGATGTCTCCAAGACAGACTCTACTGAGAGGCTCAGGGAGAACATAAAGAGGCGGGGGGAAGAAATGGGGATGGATGTGGTCATGCAGCCTGAGGGCAGATCTCACCTCAGGAAGCGGTTGGTGGTTTTTGACATGGACGGGACACTTATAGAGGAGGAGGTTATAGATGAACTGGGTAAGGCTGCAGGAGTTGGTGAGGAGGTGGCGGAGATAACAGCGAGGGGTATGAGGGGTGAGATGGATTTTATTGAGGGTTTGAGGGAGAGGGTCAGGCTTCTCAAAGGATTGCCTGTGGAGGTCTTGGAGGATATCAAGAAACACCTGAAGCTCACACCAGAGTGTGAGGAGCTGATCAAGACCCTGAAGGGCGCAGGCTATAAGCTGGCGCTTATTAGTGGTGGATTCACTTATTTCACTAATGCATTCAAGGAGAGGCTTGGATTTGATTATGCATACGGTAACAAGCTGGTAATAGAGGATGGCCGCCTAACCGGTGAAGTTGACGGGGAGATTATTGACTCCAGGAGGAAGGCGGATATAATGGATGAGATAGCAAGAAAGGAGAACATATCCCGGGAGGAGATTGTGGCTATCGGAGACGGGGCGAACGACCAGATTATGATACAGAATGCTGGTTTGGGCATCGCCTTCAACGCCGAGAATGTGTTGAAGAATGCAGCTGATGGAAATATCACTAAAGAGAACTTGAGGGGTCTTATTTATTTCTTCGGTGATGCTAGACGGAAACAGTAGCATATCTTGATTGATTGTAGTGCCTAACTTTTTCCCCCTCCTCCACGAACAACACGAAATGTAGTGCCTAACTCGATTGTTTCCTCTACGTCCCCACCTCCGCCACCCCCAAAACCCTCTTCAACAAAGCAACAACAGAGAGAGCAGCTAAATAACTAGTCTTGGGGTTATGGGATGATGGCTTGTTAACATTACTAACACGCATTTCCCCGAAATCACCTGAAACAATTATCTCATGCATGTTATTCTCAATATCAGGGTCCGCCACCACCCTCAACACGGTTTTATCAAACCCAGCAGCTAAACCCAACGTAGCTGCGACATTAACATTCTGCGGGAACCTGCTGATTCCCTCCTTCACAGGACCCTCATATAGAACCGTTTTCTCCTTCACCCCTGAGCCAAGACTCTCAGGAGTTTTAGTGGTAACCAACATAACCCGCTCCACATTACCAAGACAGGCAGCCCTTAAACCATCAACTCCACCTATCCCCCCCGAGGGGATGTAGATTTTCACCTGGTTTTCTTCAGCAACCTTCAACATCCTCTGAAAAAGCAACCAATCACATAAAGCCCCGGTGCTCATCACAACCAGGCTCCTCCCCGCCTCAAGAACCCTGACCCCATACTCCCTAACCGCCGAAAGCGAGGCAGCCTCCACAACAAACACCACATCCTCCAGAAAGGAATCAATACCCCTGCACACCACTATATCCTCATTAAACCGCCTACGGAACCTCTCAGCCGTCTGGAAGTCGGAGTCGAAGACAGAGGTTACCTCACAGTCTAGGTTCTCCCTCTTAATCAACTCCATTACGATGGTTGCAATATTTCCTGCTCCAATAAAACCAACCCTCATTTCCCCCTGAAACGTATCCTTGTTGTGATATAAGCTAATACCACAGCAAATATTAGAAATACTACACTATAAATAGACGTCTTTCTCATTGAGACCAGATGGTGTATGGATATCTCATATCCCTCACCCAGTTTCTCTAGGTATTTTTTTATCCCCCTCCTATGACCCGCCCCCACCACCGCCACAATCCTTGAATCCGGGTTCCTCCTCCTGAAGGAATCGAGCTGTAGAGCCATATACCTGTCTCTCTCATCAACTAGGGCATTGTAGAGCCCCGGGGTGTTCCTCCTCAAGGAGCTCATCACCTCCACCAGCAACTCCTCCTCCAGGAGGTTTTCCAGGTTGCTTCCCATCAAGCCCACCAAAACCTCCAAGTCCTTGTCTCTGGAGGTGAACAATGCAATCTTCTCCCTTAAGGGTATAGCCAGCAGGTGGTTGATTGTTACCTCAATATCCCTGTCAATCAACAAAACCCTGGCATCCACATCCTTAGCGGCTAATATAGCGGCACACATATCTGCGCCTGGTTTGATACCATATCTCCTCCCCAACTCTCTCTGTATCCCCCCAAGCAGGGATTGAATGAATACAGGAAGTGACCCCCCCCTCAACACAGCCTCTAGAATGGACCGGAAATCAAGCTCCTCCCCCTGGAGGTCCATGGAGAAACCATCTGCAGCCAGCCCCCTGAAGCGTGAGTCATCTAATTCCACAGCAACAACATCAGGGGCTACTTGATGTATGGATTCCCTGACCGCCCTGACGCTTTTCTCGAATATATGTCCTGTGCCTATAATCTCAATATCCATTCTTATTTTTATACTTGGCGTTAAATATTTAACATTAGATGGTATTTGATTGATAAACACCACACCCCCAATATCAGCTGAGGTAAAAAAATGAGCAAACGGCTTTCAGAGTTATATGGGATGGATATCTTCACAGAAAAGGCGGAGTATGTGGGTCAGGTAGGTGACGTGATATTGAACCTCGATAAAGGCGAGGTGATGCAGTTAAGCCTGAAGCCATTCCGGTCCAGTGCTCTGGCGGGAGCAGACATAAGAAAGGTTCTGCAGGAGGAAAGCATACCGTTCGACGAAATAACACGGATCGGGGACATAATATTCTGCAGGAAAAACCCGAGAACAGAGAAAAAGAAGTAACCTCTTTTTCTCCAACAAAATCTAATTCTTCATCAAGGCAAAAATGAGAATCTCCAGAGTGGGTGTCATCTCTAACCCTAAACTTGACACCGGAAAAATAAAAAACATAATAGGGTATCTGGATTCCGGTGGTGTTACCCTCTGCTTCGACCCACATACTGCAGAGAAAATAAACCAGAAACCAACGGAAGTGGACAGCATGAGGGTTGATGTTGCTGTACTGGTTGGTGGGGACGGCACCTTCCTGTGGGCTGCCAGCAAGCTGAAACCAGACACGCTACTGCTCCCCATAAATGCAGGGGCTGTGGGATACATCTCAGAGATATCCCTTGATACGGCAGGCGAGGGCATAAAGAAACTCCTCCAGGGAGATTTCCATGTGGAAAAGAGGATGAAGCTTTCTGTAGGGGGGAGATATGAGATACTCAATGAGGCCATAATCTACACCTTCCTCCCTGCAACCCTCCTGGAGTTTAACTTAATACTGGATGGCTCAGAGACAATCAACATGAAAAGCGACGGAATCCTGGTTTCAACCCCGACTGGCTCAACGGCATATTCATTCTCCTTGGGTAACCCTGTTATACATCCCCACACTAGGGCATACATAGTCTCCCCCATATCCCCCCTGAGGAGGGATCAGGCAGCTATAGTGCTTCCATCCACATCTGTCCTGGAGGTGGAGCTGGTGCAGGAGAGGGGGGATGCAAACCTTATCCTGGACGGACAGCGCAGGGAGAAACTCTCTGCTGGAACCTCCATAGTCTTCAGGGAGAGTGAATATACAGCCGACTTCGTGCGCTTCAGCGAGGAATTCAGCCACCGCTATGTAAACATCTGGGGGCGGAGGAGATGGGATGGGTGATAAAAGAAAAAGGCTTCTGGAGCTGGTGAAAGAGAGCGCTCTTTCTACGGGGGAGATAACCCTCTCCTCAGGTAAGAAAAGCGGTTATTACATAGACTGCCGGAGGATTACCTTGGACCCTGAGGGTGCGTATCTGGTGGCAGAGATTCTTCTGGATATGTTCAGGGGGGCTGGAATTGATGCCGCAGGCGGCCTCACGTTAGGCGCCGACCCCATCTGCGGGGCTTTGGCTGCCGTTAGTTTCCTGGAGGGTGATCCGCTCCCGACATTTATTGTAAGGAAAACACCAAAAAAACACGGCACCAGGAAAGCAATCGAGGGAAGCCTTAAGGCGGGCTCACGGGTGGCTGTGGTTGATGATGTGGCAACATCCGGAAACTCATTGATGCACGTTATTGATGCTGTGGAAAACATGGATTGCGAGGTCAGTAAGGTTGTTGTTATCGTTGACCGAGGGGAGGGCGCCAAGAAAAACATCGCCGGCAGGGGATACAGGCTGGAGTCTATCTTTTCTAGATGGGAGTTAGGTGTTTAATCAAGCCCCGTAAAAACAAAAACTTTAATATCCCTTACCTCCTATTTATTAAACAATGGATACTGGAGATAGGGCTCAGGCAATGATGGAGTATATGATCCTGATGAGTCTGGCTCTGTTATTGCTTTCCACAATACTTTACGCCCTTGTTTTACAGATGTCAGGAGCCTCTACAGAGATGGCTGTTGACTCAGCTCAAAAGACGGTTAACCGGTTGAGGGATAAATCCAATTTAATATACATCCTAGGGCACCCATCTAGGACAGAAACCAGGGTCAACATCCCCTCTAACGTGGAAAAGTTCTATGCATCAGGTGACCTGATACTGATGCGGATTTCCATGAGCTCCTCTGTCGGAGACGCCTACACTGATGTTTATGGTGTCGTGAGAGGTAATCTAACAGCTGATTTCCGCTCCATATGTAACCCGGGTTGCTCACCGGGGAACTATGTTGTGGTGATAAAACACAATCCACCCCCCATCAATACCATAAACCTGGCGGCGGAATAACACAAAAAAAACCGCCAACACACTGGAAAAACAGAAGGAGGTGTAAACGCAAGGTAAGGAACATTACCCAAGCCCCCCCAACCTAAAGGTTGGGGTACAATCCCGCTCTGCGGATGTACGTAAATTGCAAAGCAATTTACTGTACCCTTGCGTGTTTGTAATGAATAAGCCGAAATCACAGGTGAGTGTGGAATTTCTAACCACCCTATCTCTTGTGTTGCTTCTATCTATAGTGATGGGGTTTCTCTTCCATAACAAGGTGATATTAACATCCAATTTCAGGAAAGAGATTCTGGTGCGGGATATATTGCTGGAATTAGCTGAGAACATAAACTCTATCTCTGTGGCAGGTCACGGGCACTCCCAGTACGTCACCCTCCCCCCAAACCCCCTCGGGGATAGAAGCTATGGGATATCCCTGCACAGTGATGAGGCAAGTGTTTTCATGGATCTGGAGGACATCAACAAGTTCGCTCCCATATTCACTCAACGAATAGAGTGCACCATGGACGATTGCTGGACCAACCAAACAGCAGGTAAGACCCACTTGGAGGTTAGAATGCCCACACGGGTTAGGGTAGCCAACCTCCTGGATTCAGTATGTCTCCAAGATGATTTAAGCTATAACCTGAAGCAGGCGGGTAATACCTGGAGGATCACCCCCTTCAGGGGGGATAGACTGGCTGGATTCCCTGGTGTTGTAGGGAACTCAACTGATCTACTGATGTATCTATATCTAAACGAGGACACTAGGACCACAACCCTCCTCTTTAAACTCCATGAGCCGGGAGCGTCTCCCGGATCAATTATAGACCTCGGTTTCGGCTACGATGGACATAAAAAACCCAGGAGACTTTTCGCTGTAGCTGATGTCGTAGCACAGTTTGACCCCGACATGGAGTGGGTTAAATGGCAGTACACTACCGGGGTTGTGGGGGGTGGGGTGGAGTTCAATCCCGCATGCGTTTACATAGAGATCACTCCAGATGTCCTGCCTGTGGGGCATGGCTGGGTTTGGGTTAACTCTAACGGAGAAAAAATACAGCTAAATACAAACAACCCGGTTACAATAATATATCCCTGAAAATGACATTAGAGAGGAAAGCACAGGCATTCACCACCGACTTTACAACATCAGTGCTTATTTTTCTCATGGTCTTGGTTTTGATTGTGTTCATCTGGAACCAGACCACATATGATATACTCAAGAAAGAAGAGATAGAGAACCTGGAACGGGTTGGGGCGTCTGTGATGGAGCAGCTTGTCAGAACGCAGGGAATACCTGTAAACTGGGTTGATAACCCCTCAAACGCTGTGTTGATAGGCCTTACAGAGGACCGACCTCTTAGAACAACAGAGAGGCCTGGTGTTGGATTAACGTATTTCGTCCAGGACAGGTTAGTTGATGCAGACAAGCTTTTCTATTTCATGTACCTATCCGGTAACAGTTATCCCCTTACCAGGTCCCGGCTTCTTAGGATAGGTAACTACCACTACTTCCTTGAGATGGAGTGTTTAAACAACACCGGGCTTAAAAGCTGTTTTGGAGGACAGTTCTTCGACGAAATACGGTCTGGCTCAATAAAATGCGCGAACAAACCCGACAGCTGTCTCAGGGTAAGAGACCAGGGTTTTGTTTACGCGGAGTATCCCTCCTCTCTTGTAAGTCTCTGGATGTTCGATGAGGACCATGGCAGAACAGCTCATGATCTAACTGGGGAAAATAACGGCTTAATTAAGGGTGCATCGTATGTGGACGCTTACCTCGGAAGCGCCTTAAACTTTGACGGGGTAGATGATTACGTCGACTGCGGGAGCGACGCCTCACTTTATCCTTCAGCTACAGGAATAAGCATAGAGGCGTGGGTTAATCCAGGGGAGTTAAGAAACAGCTCCATCGTAGAGAAGGAACAGGTATATAGCATTAAATTAACTCCTGCTGGCAGGGTGCAGGGAATTTTTAAAGGTGGTGGCCTGACCCAGTCTATTGTCTCATCCACCACAACCCTGACCCCGGGAGCATGGTATCATGTTGTCTACACCCTAGGAACCAATCAACAAACAATTTATGTTAACGGACTCCGGGAGGATCAAATAAACCGGTTGATTGTTTTTAATTCAGACGCTAATTTATCGTTTAGGATAGGAGATGGATTCAACGGCTCCATAGACCATGTGGCAGTATACAACACCACCTTATCTGGTGCAGAGGTACAGGACTTGTTTATTGAAGAAAACGACACCATAGATAGTTGTGTTGTTGGATTCTACCCCTACGATAACCCTCCTGTTTCATCGCATTTATCAGAGGTTGTGCCTCATGAATCCACTGTGACGTTAAGCAAACCCATTGACTTAGAGCAGCTTTCTACAGCAAACACCCTGCTTCTTAAGTCCACCCTCCGTTTACGGCTTGTGGTCTGGACCAGCGATGTTTCATTTAACGGCCCCTCGGGAAGCATTCATAGAATAACCCCCGCCTGATCGGGTTCTATACACCCCCTCCCCCGACAATCATCCCCTGGAAAACCACAGAAATAACCTCTTTAAACAACAGAAAAACACCTATGGAGAGGATCACCATAACCGGCACGAGCGTTATGTTGCCGCTCGTTAAAACCTTCCCCGAGCGCAGTAAGCCTATAACTATGGCCCCAAAGAAGGATAGAATAAATAATATGATAACTGTGTAGGTAAAGAACTCACTGGTGTTTATGCTCATCCCCCCCATTGAGATAAAGGTTATGGAGGATGAGAACCCTGCATGGGCTGTTTCGAAATCAGAGGCATGCACCTCCTCAGAGATTAATGAGAACAGCTCGATGAATTGCAGGGATACAGCGAAAAGAAGCGGGGCCCCGAGGATTACACCAACCAGTATGAAACCGGATTGGGCTCCGGTTTCCCCCACCATCCTCTTCAGGAGTCCCTGCTCTCTCTGAAGGTCTCTGGATATCTCCTGCAGAACCTTCGGCAGTCTACCTCCTGATTTAAGCCCCCCTATAACCAGCCGTATGACCCGGGCCACTTTCTCTGATTTAATTCTGTTGGTCATTTTCAGCAGGGCTGCTTCCATAGGCACACCGGAAAGCATATCCCTGGATACCTTGTATATCTCCTCAGCTAGGGGGCCGAACTCTGGTCTGGCTGAGGATTTCATGGCATCGTATGTTGTCATACCTGCAGCGATGTTCTGAGACATCAGGGAGAGGAAGTCTGGAAGCACGTCCTCCACACTCCTGGATCGTCTTTCAACCACAACAGCTACAGCTACATAAGACATAACTATCCCGGAAATAAAGGCGAACACACCAACAAGCAGGGTGATGTATGCCTCCACACCAAGTATGAAACATGCTATGATGAAAGCCAAAGCCACCACGATACAGTATATCATGACGTATCCAAGAACCTTTTTGGTTTCTTCCTCTACGCCCGCGTACCTCATCAACGCCTCCCATTGTTGCCTTGTGTTTTTCGGGACTGCTGCTCCTATGCGTGGCGGTATGCTGGGTATAAACTTTGATATAAATCCCAGGAAACGGGATAATATACCTAGAAAAATCAGCAATATATTCAGCATTATCTCTATTATGTATACTATGCCGTCTATTACGGTCTCGAATATCCGGTTTATGGGATTGAAACTCATTTTGTTATATGGTCGGCCTCCTGCTCCGTATGATTGATATGAAAAATATCTCCAAACCCACCACCAAGAGGGCGCTAGCATACAGGTGCTGGGTTGTTGCTGTTATATCGAAAAAATTGGATAATATAATGAAAAGGGTTACCCCCATGGAGGGCATGACTATTATCAGAACCATATACATTAATCCGATGATGGCAAGCTCCTGCCCGTATTGTGCTATCCTGTTCTCTCTGTCTAATTGTATGCTCCAGCCGATAATATCCAGGGCGGCGTTTAAATCAGAGCCTGTCTTTAATGCATTAGCGATCTGGCCCAGTATCCTTCTCATATAACCCGAGGGGGATATCAGACCGTAGTCATTTAATGCGTCAGTCATACTCATGCCTGATTCAACAGCATCCACTACCTCGTCAGCTATCTTCGAGCATTCACCGTATCCGCCTACCGAGATGTTCTCCAGAACATTAAATAACGGTATGCCTGCGCTTAACTGCACGCTCATATCCCTTAACATGTAACCAAGGTCTTTATCTATGAGGGCTGATTTCTTGTTTATTATCCTGTTGGGTGTGAAAAAGAAATAAAAAGCGAAATAGAAGGCAACAAGGAGAGGTATACCAAAAACAAGAACCGGGTTGAATTGACCCACAACCACCGCAAAAACAGGGAGCACAATCACGAACGTGGCGCAGAAAGCGGATACTGGGACAGCAATCACTATGGCGAGATATTCCTCTGGGGAGATGTTTATTCTGGCCTTTCTAAGCCTCCATTCCAGTTCAGGGAACAGAACCAGGAGCTTCTTTGTGCGAGGAGTTAAACTTTTGGTCGGTTTAACAAATCTCTCAAACAAGGTCATTTTAGCTGATTTCTTTTATTATGTATCATTTGTTCAATTATAGTACTTCTTTTTTATATTATTTATTCTTTCTTTTTTTCTCTAACAAATTTAAGCCTGGTTTACCTATAACTCATAAAATGAAAGCAGGCCGGAAGGGTTACCTGTACTCGATAGTTACCGTAATGTTTCTGTCACTGCTTTTTTTCTTGATCATATTCTATAGCTCCAGAACCGAGAGGGGAATGGAGAGCACAGCCAACAAGATAACAACAGACGAGCTACACTACTTCATAACGGGTGTTAAAAACGACCTCCGCAGGGCAGCTCATATAAGCGGGAAAAGAGCTATTCAATATTCTGTGGCTTATATCCTGTCCTCTCGGGAAAACTTCAGCAACTACGGGATGCGTAACTGCACAGCATTCAAATACCCAATAAACGGCACCCAGGCTGCCCTATCAGAGATGATGCTTTGCGGAACGCTTAATGGTGTTGCCGTGTCTTTCATGGAAAATAACACCCTTCTTGACTGGATTGAAAGAATAAACAACACAGCAGAGGGTGCAGACATAGTGTTCGACAGGTTAATGGTCTCGGATATGGATGTCGCCATGTATAACGCGTTCCATGTGGGGCTTATTGTATATCTGGACATGGAGTTAAGGGATGAAAAAAACACAAGCTTCTATCGGGGATACCACCACCCCATAAACACGGTGTTGATTAACATAAACGACACCGAAGACCCACTCTATTTCATATACGGCATGAGAGACCTGATCAACCCATCTGATGTTGGGGCGGCCGCTGATTTGATGAAATATTTCCATAAATGTGATGTTAAAAAATTCAACGGAACAGCAATCGATGAACTGCTTGATATATCGCTCAAGGAGGACTACAGGTGTTACTTCACAAGCAACGTATCCCTGTATGGTTTCTCTGTTCCGGATTACCTAAACGGACCTTCTTTCTTCGACCGATGCGAGGGAAGACTGAATCTGTCTCCTGTATACGCTGAACAATCCAAGGAGTTGTTTAATGCAGATTTTATCGGCTTGGAGAGTTTTGTTGATCTCAGGGATTTATGGACTCACAGGATTACAGTCCTCTACAGAAACAACTATTCATGGGTTGATTATGTTTACTGGCGCAGGGAGGTGAACTCAGGAAGCTGTTGCGTGAACAATACCTGCATAGACCCATACAACTGGACTTTCAGGATAGACTCACCACATATATTGAAGTACAACATGGAGGGATATGATTGCACTGACTTATCTAACTGCTATCATCCACCCTGCTGACCCAGATAGCTGGTGAACGCTTTTATTCCATGACATTTAATATTATTTCCGATGAAAAAAACACTTTCCACGATGCTGGTTATCGTGTTATCCCTGAACGCAACCAGCCAGGAGCTTACAAGGGTTCCTGGAATCTATGGATATGTCTATGACTTCTGGGGTAATCCCGTAGCCTCTGGAACCCCCGTTAATTTAACAGTTAAGGTACATGACCGCTTCACTGGCGCTTTGATATATAATGAATCAAGAACAACCTTCACAGGCGGAGCAGCGGTTCCAGATAACTTCTATTACTTCACTGAAGATAACGCCCCGTATGGGCTGGAGGGTGAAAACAACACCTTCTATGTTGGGTGTTGTCTGGGCTACCAGGTTGGCGTGAACATAAGCAACTATGGGAGGGGGGAATTCCCGGAATCAACATTCCAGTTGGATATACACGTGAGTTATGCATCAAACCTGTTCCTTGATGTGGGAAACGACAGCACGCCTCCCTGGGAGTGGGAGCAGTCTGCTCCAGGAGCCTTCACCGGCACAGCGGAGTGGGCGGATTTAGATCCCAATAAAATAAACATGATCCTGCGAAACAACTGCAGCTGCAGTGGATGCATACTAGACGAGACAACAAGCGAATGCATTATCCCCCTGGTTTTCTCGTCTGAGACGCCTGGCGGGATCACTGTAGAAGACATCTACGTCAAATACGAAAGCCTTGAGGTGATAGACAACGTGGACTACAACAACACATTCCAGATTTCTGAAGGCGCTAACTGGACGATTGATTACTGGAATGATAGCAGCTCCTCCACCGACTCTTTTACTTTTCCAGCTCCAGAGGGCTATTCCGGAGCCGATGTCCAGTTTTATACCGGCGGTGTTTGCGGAAGAAACCCGGGAATAGACCTGGATGCCGTGGATGATGCTATATGGCGGCTCCTTGACAGGATAGAGGGTAGAGATGACCTTCCAGATAACTGTAGACTGGATAAAATGCTGCTTCCTAGGGGGGTCCGTATGTACTTTGATCCAGATACCATGTTCTTCCGAGTTAGGAGATACCCGGCAACCCCTATACTGTGGGGTCCGGTTTTGGTTAAATTAATTGTTTGGATTTGAAGATGAAAAGGGGATACGTGATGACACTGGACTCGATTTTCGCTGTGTTCCTGGTTTTCTTCAGCTTTTTTATTTTCTCATTTTATCACTTCAGTGTACCCGCTGTGGATGAACGCTATTTCGAGCACGTGCATATGCGTGCAGAGGACGCTCTTCAGGTTTTAGACAACAAGGGTGTTCTGGATGAGGTTGGGTATTACTGGGCTATAGAAGACATCGATTCAGCTAACAAGACAGCTGCACGATATCTTAATGTCATATTACCTGAGAGGCTTGGATACCGTATGGAGATAGATAATACAGTCATTACTTCAAGAGATGCCTCCTCACTCAGGGGTGTTGTCTCCGAGTGGACAGCATCCGACAAAACAAAGGCCACCCGGGTTATTTCAGGGTACCGCGAGAACAAGACATGGATGGAGTATATGGCCAGAGCAATGCTTTTATGTAATAAAACGAACATTACCAGAGAGCTTTCCTACATCCCATACGGAACCAAACACCATGTGCTGAGCATATCATTCAACGATTCAGGATATGCTGATCCACAGAGACCTGACTTCAGGGAGGCAGAGGTTCTGTGGCTTACGTTGCCGATGGGTGTCACAGTTAAAGAGGCCGGATTGAATGTCTCGGCAGGTACCTGAAATGAACATAGAAAAGAAGCTGTTGGATATGGTGGACGAGGACAGGGGCGTTGGTGATATAACAACAGACCTTGTGCCGGACGAGAAAATAAGAGCGGAAATCAAATCCAAGGAGCCATGCACCCTTGCGGGGGTATCGATCCTGAAAACGCTTTTCAGGATTTTCAATATAGAGGTGATTGAGTCCAGGGAGGATGGTGAGGATGTAGGGAGCGGCGCTGTTATTTTTGTCTTGGAGGGGGGCTCTCATGACATGCTTGTGGTAGAAAGAACAGCGTTGAATATACTGTCTAGGATGAGCGGGATAGCATCTCTCACCAGAGAGTATGTTTCACGGGCTGGTGATGTGAGGATTGCCTCTACCCGGAAGACAAGTCCCCTGTTTAACTACTTCGAGAACGAGGCTATAAAGATTGCTGGAGGCGACACCCATAGATTTGGTTTATACGATAGTGTCTTAATTAAGGATAATCACCTGAAGCTTTTCTCCAGTGTCCGTGAGGCTGTGGAGGTAGCGAAAAAGAACACATCCTTTGTGCATAAGGTGGAGGTTGAGGTAACTAACGTGGAGCAGGCCTTGGAGGCGGCGGAGGCTGGTGCCGATATAATAATGCTCGATAACATGAGTCCAGAGGAGACCAGAGAGGTTGTGTCTCTGTTGAGTGAAAAAGATCTTTTCTGCGAAACGGGACCCAGGAAGAGAGTGCTCTTGGAGGCTTCGGGGAATATTAAGCTTAACAACTTGGGGGATTACCTGGATACCGGTGTGGATGTTATCTCTGTTGGGGCGTTGACTCACTCGGCGTCGGCCAAGGATTTCTCCCTGAAGATTCTATAGGGTCATATCCCATGTAATCCGTGTCAGCGAATTATGTCGCATGAGCCGCTTAAGAGATAGATGTCAAGAGAGCCTAATTTTCCCTCCTTTTGTAATTTAAACCCACCTTTCCATAGATTATAGATAGATAAATTGAAGCTCAAGAACAACACAGTCTTTAACAGAATAGAGAAAACCGCGGTTATATTCATGCTATTGACGGCTCTCTCCCTTGTTTTCTACTCCTCCACGCTCAACGAGTTAATGCTGTGGAGGGCGCTGGCGGCATCGCTGGCAGCATCCCTGATCTTTTTCATCACCCAACCCGTCATAAGGGGCGTCCGGGAAGGGGATATAGTGCTGGTTTCGGTATGGAAGGAGATTGAGACGCCGGTGATGTCAGAAACGTATCTGGATTCCACACCCACCACAGCCATGGAGTCTGGCAGGCTGAACGACACCATAGATGTTATGTTGCGTGACGGCAGCAAGGGCGTGGTTAAGCTGATAAAATACGGCTTTTTCTCCTACCCTGAGGGCAAGCTTGTTGAGCTCGAGAACCCGACCAAAGACAAATACTTTGTTTAGTCCCTTAAAACCTTCCTTGACTCCAGATCCACAACCCTGGAGGGTTTACCTGTCCTGCACGGTCCTCCGTCCACGACCAGGTCCACGGAGTCAAGTATCTCTTTCTCCACCCTGCTGATTGCTGAGGGGGCTTCATTCCCTGATGTGTTGGCTGATGTGGACACTATGGGAGAGCCTGTGTCCTCTATGAAGGCCGTGACCAGGGGCAGGGGGATAAGTCTAACCCCCACTGTATTCTGGCAGCCGGTCACCAGGTCATCTACGGTGTTTTTTTTCCCTAAAATAAAAGTGTATCCCATACCTGCCTTATCCCGAATAAAGTCTTTTTTCTTTCTGTCTAGGTGGGCGTATTTTTCAAGCATCTCCATACTGGAGCAGGCTATGGACAGAGGGCTGCTGGTTTTTCTCTTCTTTATCCAGTAAACCCTTTTAACAGCGTCATGGTTGTCTATTCTACAACCTATCCCGTACACGGTGTCGGTGGGGTAAAGAATTACGCCTCCATGATTCAGACAGCAAGCGACTTCATGAACCAGTTTCTTGTCTGGATTCAGGGGGTCTGCTCTCAGAACATTCATGGTCCAGTGAAACCGCACTTGGGACAGGCATAGCTCACACCCAGAACACGGCAGGATCTGCATCGGATGATGGTCTCTCCGCAGCATTCAGGGCACTTAAACTCCGTGTATCTTGCATCAACCTCCCGCTCACAGCTTGTGCATTTCTTACCTTCTTTTTCTCTGTTAGAGGCCATATTATGTAATCTCCGGGAGAAATAATATTTGTATTGAAGTTTAATAAGTAACAATGAAAGAAGTGAAGCCTTTACATCGGGTGGAGATAGAGACCAGAGACAAGAAATACAGGGGCATACTGCTTAAGAGACCGGAGCTTGCTGACAATAAGCATATTGTTCTGAAGCTGGAGAACGGCTACAACATCGGCGTGGAGAAGAATAAAATCATGTCCATAAGGGATTTAGGTGCTGTGGAAGTCGAAGAGCATACGACAACAGAGCAGAAGAAAGAGACTGATAAACCCGGGGTCTCGATTATAGCTACCGGCGGGACAATAGCCAGCAGGGTTGATTACCTGACTGGTGGAGTGCATTCAGCTTTCTCCGCCGGGGAGCTTATTTCAGCTGTACCGGAGCTGTCTTCTATAGCAAACATCAGCGGAAGACAGCTCTTCAACAAGTTTTCGGAGGATATACAGCCCGGGGACTGGGTTTCTATGGCTGAGTCAGTGGCTAGAGAAATAAGGGCTGGTGCATCTGGGGTGGTGTTAACCCATGGCACGGATACGATGGGTTATACGGCTGCTGCATTAGCCTTCATGTTGGAGGCTCCTGTTCCTGTGGTGCTGACCGGCGCCCAGAGAAGCTCTGATCGGGGAAGCAGCGATGCTGCCCTGAACCTTATTCATTCAGTTAAGGTTGCCGGGGAATCTGATTTAGGCGGGGTTTGTGTGGTAATGCACGGAAGCATGTCTGATGATTACTGCCTAATCCATAACGCGACCAGAGTAAGGAAGATGCATTCCTCAAGGAGGGATGCATTTCACTCCGTTAACTCTATGCCGTTGGGGAGGGTTTCCATCGAGGAGATAGAGTTTTTCTCTGAGGTAGAGCCTAGGGGCAGCAGGCTGGAGCTGGA
>JAOZNG010000082.1 GCA_029933895.1 archaeon | reverse complement strand
TGGCCTGGATCCCGGCCTGGTGGATTCCCCTCCAACGTCAAGCAAGTCCACGCCGGAATTCACCATCCAGGCAGCCCTCTCCATGACAGCATCCATGTCCCCGGAGAGACCATCTCCGCTGAAGGAGTCAGGGGTTATGTTCAGGACGCCCATCACGTAAGTCCTCGACCAGTCAAAGACTTTATCTCCAATATCGAGGGATGTGGGAATTGAGTTAAAGCGTGACAGCACCTGCTCAAGTTCCTCTGCCAGCTTCCCTAAACCAAACGGTTGCTCCAACAGTTTCTTTGTTAAAAGACTATACTGCCTCAGCGTAGCCATCAACAAGACATCTGTTTCTCCGGCACTCCTCTCCAGGGAACCCCATGAGACAGCGGCTTCACCTCCAAGGGAAAGCATCTCCTGCTTCAGGATGCCAGCAGCTTTCACATCAAGGGAGCAGACCTTCACCACCCTGTGAATGGCCTTAGGCGCCATGATATCAACGCCTTTTTCTCCTGCGCCAATCCCCCTGATTTCCCTCCGGGCGTCCCCTGCATCACTTAACTCCTTCACATACATCATTCTCTCAGATACCTCCTAGCCTCAGCCACCGCATAGAGTGAGCCGGCTACACACACCAAGTCATCTTCCTCCGCCCTGGATAGAACATAATCCAGCGCATCTGGAATATCACCCACCTTGACTGCACCCCCCCCGTATCTACCGAACTCCCCTGCCAGTAGCTCCGGGTCTACGTATTCCTTATCCCTTAATCGGGTAACAACAGCCAGGTCCACACTGGATGCTATCTCGGATATCATCCCCCCGTAATCCTTCCTGGAGGATATAGCAGTAACCAGGTAAAGTCTCTTGTAGGTAAATAATTCCGTAAGAGACTTTTTAAGCTGCTTAAACCCTGATGCGTTATGGGCCCCGTCCAATACGATAAGGGGTTTCTTTCCTAGTATCTCAAGGCGGCCAGGCCACTTTACCTGGGAGAGACCCTCCCGTATAGCATCCCCGGAAACCCTCACCCCGTAATCCCTTAAAAGCTCGATTGATGATATAGCCGTTGCCGCGTTAATCAGCTGGTGCTCTCCCAGCAAAGGAATGAAAAGGCTTCTGTGAATGCCATAAATCCCCCGATAATCGAATTCGCTTCCCTGCGTGTTGGAGTAAAGCCTCAATATTGAGGTCTTGGGGATTAACACAACCCGGGCGTTCTTTCTCCGGCATTCCAGCAACAGGACGTCAAGCACTCTTCTGTCGTCTGCTGCTGTGACCAGGATGCTGTTTTCCTTGATTATTGCCGCCTTCTCGAAGGCTATTTCCTCTATGCTCCTGCCCAGGTACTCTGAGTGGTCCATGGAAACGTTGGTTATTACTGAAACCAGCGGATTTATGACGTTGGTGGCATCCAGTCTCCCGCCTAAGCCGGTCTCGATGACTGCGTAGTCCACCCTCATCCGGGAGAAATAGAGGAACGCTAACGCGGTGACTGCTTCAAAAAAGGACGGCTCACCTATGGGTTTCTTTTCCATCTCCTCGATGAACGACTTCAGTTCAGCAACAAGGGAGGCTAGCTCTCTCTCAGAGATTAATTTATTGTTTACTTGAATCCTCTCTCTGAAACACTCCATGTGGGGTGAGGTGTAGAGCCCTGTTCTGAATCCCTCCTTTCTCAGGATGGAGGCTATCATGGCGCAGACGGAGCCTTTCCCGTTGGTTCCAGCGACATGTAAACACTTAATGCCCCTCTGGGGGTTGCCTAGTTTATCCAGTAGATGGATGATGTTATCCAGCCGGAGGTTTATTCCAGTCCCATGCAATCGCTCCAGGTATTGAGCTGCGTGTTTATAGTCCATACAACAGATACTAGTGCCTGAAACACCTTATTCCAGTGAAAACAAGAGCTATGTCGTGTTCGTCAGCTGCCTCGATAACCTCCTGATCTCTTATGGAGCCACCGGGTTCGATAACAGCCGTAATGCCTGCCTTATTTGCTTCATCAATGTTGTCCCGGAACGGGATGAAGGCTTCAGAGGCCAGACAAGCCCCCCTAGCTTTATCACCTGCCTTATGGACTGCAGTCCTTACAGCGTCCACCCTGCTGGTGTGTCCTGAACCGATTCCCACAGTTTTCTCGCCTTTGGTCAGCACTGCAGCATTGGATTTCACATAACGGGAAAGCTTCCAGGCATAGAAGAGGGAAACGAGTTCCTCATCTGTCGGCTTCCTTCTGGAAACAACATCCACGTTCTCTGGTTCAGCTGGCTGGGTGTCGGTTTCCTGCAGCAACAGCCCCCCAGACACCTGCCTGAAAGACAGGTTCTCCCTGTAGCCTCCCCTGAAACCCGGAACCTCCATCAGGCGAATCCTTTTTTTCTTCCTCAGGATATCAAGGGCCCTGTCACTGTATGAAGGTGCCAGCACACACTCCAGGAAGAGCTTGCTCATCTCCCCGGCTGTTTCCTCGTCGACCTCCATGTTTAAGCCAACAATTCCACCAAAGGCGGAGAGGGAGTCGCAATCCAGGGCCTGCCGGTAGGATTCAACCAGACTCCCAGATGAAGCCATCCCGCATGGGTTGGTGTGTTTTATTATTACAACAGAGGGTTTCTCGTATTCCCTTATTATCTGCAGGGCTGAATCCAGGTCAACCATGTTGTTGAGTGAGAGCCGTGTTCCATGAATTTGTCTCGCGTTCGCGATGCAGGGATCCCCTGAATTAACCCTGTGATAGAAAAACGCCCTCTGGTGTGGGTTTTCGCCGTACCTCATCTCGGATTTCTTCTCGAACCGGTAATCCAGCAACAGCGGGAATTTCTCTTTGTCTCCGGTGAGGTATTCATAGATGGATCTATCATAGTTTGAGACAACCATGAATGCATGGGAAGCAAGTTCCTTCCGCCTTTCCTCTGGGATATCACCGCCTGTTCTTAAATCATTAATAATTTTATCATAGTCATCTGGGTCCATGACCACAGCAACATCCCGATAGTTCTTGGCTGCAGCTCTTACCATGGCAGGCCCCCCAACATCAATGTTTTCTATGGCTTCGTTGATGGAGTGACCTTCCCTCAGGATGGTCTGCTGGAAGGGGTAGAGGTTGCAGACAAGAAGGTCTATGGGCTTGATGCTGTTTTCCTTCATCTGCCTCTGATGCTCCCTGTTAACTCTCACGTTCAGCAGGCCCCCGTGTATCCTTGGATGCAGTGTCTTAACCCGACCGTCGAACAATTCAGGGAAGCCGGTTTCCGCAGAAACAGGTGTGACCTCTATATCCTTTTCCTCAAGTAGCCGTGCTGTCCCCCCTGTAGAGATTATCTCCACCCCAAGTTCCCGTAGCTGGGAGGCGAATTCAACTATATTCCTCTTATCTGATACACTAATCAAAGCCCTCTTAACACGCGATTTACTTTCCACCCTCACCCAATATCCTCACCCTCCTACCCTCTACCTTAAGCCTGCCCTGGTGAAATAATCTTAATGCCTCAGGGAACAGTTTTTTCTCGGCTGCCTGCACCTTCTCCTTCAGGGAATCAACGGTCTCATCCTCCTCCACAGGCACAGCCTCCTGCAATATAATAGGTCCCGTGTCAGCTCCCTCGTCCACGAAATGGATTGTGCAACCAGATACCTTAGCCCCATGCTCGAGTATGGTCTTGTGAACATTTTCATCCATGCCCCCAGCAAACGCAGGTAGAAGAGATGGGTGCACGTTCATTATCCTGTTCATGTATTTTTGCACGAACTCCCGGCTCAGTAAACGCATGTAGCCAATCAGGGCTATTACCTCAACACCCTCCTTCTCAAGGAGCTCCATTACATCCCTGTCGAATTCCTCCCGCGTCTTGCCCCTGGAATCCAGGTACACTGCTTTGATGCCATGCTTCCTCGCCCTCTCCAAGGCATAAGCATCCTCCTTGTTTGATACAACAATGGATACCTCAGCATCCAGCCTGCCTGCCTCTATCTCATCTATTATAGCCTGCAAATCCGTGCCCCTCGTGGAGGCAAGCACTCCAATCCTGAGTTTAGACATTTTATTTACCCCCCAATCTCCCAGCTGCAGAAACAGTATTCTCCAGCAGCATGGCTATCGTCATAGGCCCCACTCCACCTGGCACTGGAGTAATCATTGAAGCCTTTTCTTTCACTTTCTCGAAGTCCACATCACCCACCAGCCTGCCATCAACCCTGTTGGTGCCGACGTCAACCACCACAGCACCCTCCCCCACCATATCCTCCTTTATGATCTGGGGTACTCCCGCAGCAACAACAAGAACCTCAGCCCTCCGGGTGTGCTCCGCCAGGTTTCTTGTATGGATATGACATACTGTAACAGTTGAATTCCTGTTCAGGAACAGCATGGTGAGGGGTTTGCCTATTAGTACGCTGTGGCTGACCACCACCACCTCAGCCCCCGCTAATTCCACACCCTCATATTCCAGCAGCCTTATAATACCCTTTGGGGTGCATGAGACCATTGACTCGTCCCCTAGAAGGAGATTGCCCATGTTCACTGGAGACAGGCCGTCAACGTCCTTCAAGGGGTCTATGGCCCTGAAAACCCTGCCCACATCCATTCCCTCAGGAAGAGGTAGCTGCACAAGTATCCCATGTACCTCGGAATTATTGTTTAATCTGTTTATCAAATCCAGGAGCTCTTCCTCGCTCACCTCAGAGGGGAATTGATAGTTATTTGATTTTATATCGATCTCTTCACATGCCCTGGACTTCATCTCCACGTAAAGCGCTGAGGCGGGGTCGTCTCCCACCAGCACAGTTGCCAGAAGAGGGTGTATGTCCCTGGAGTTCAGTTCCCCCACATCAACCCTGACCTCCTCTCTGATTTCCCTGGAAATGCTTCCCCCATCAATTAACTTCATCTTCCAGTTTCATAGAGGGGGAAGCGGCTACATAGTTCTGTGACTTCCCCCCTGACTTCGTCTTTGACTTTACCATTCCGTGGATTCCTGAGCACCCTTGAAATCAACAACGCTATTTCCTCCATCTCCTGCTCCTTCATACCTCTTGTTGTAACAGAGGGGGTTCCAATCCTTACCCCAGAGGTGATCCACGGCTTCTGCTCATCGAATGGGATGGAGTTCTTGTTTAATGTGATACCTGAATCCTGCAAGGCCTTCTCAGCTTCTTTCCCTGTCATGTTCCTGTCTCTTAAATCAACGAGCATCAGGTGGTTGTCGGTTCCTCCAGAAACAAGCCTGAATCCCTCATCCCTTAACACATCAGCTATTCTCTGGGAGTTTTTTATGATCTGTTTCGCGTATTCCCTGAATTCCGTACTTAGCGCCTCCCTGAAGCAGACGGCCTTGGCTGCTATCGCATGCATAAAGGGACCGCCCTGCATTCCAGGGAATACAGCCTTATCCAATGCTTTAGCATACTTCTCCCTGCACATCACCATACCACCCCTCGGTCCCCTAAGTGTCTTGTGGGTTGTTGTTGTGGTAAAGTCAGCGTATGGAATCGATGAAGGATGCTCCTCTGCTGCTATCAGGCCGGCTATATGTGCTATGTCAGCCATCAGGTAAGCGTCCACCTCATCAGCTATCTCCCTGAAGGCCTTGAAGTCCACAATCCGGGGATAGGCTGAGTAGCCACAGACTATGAGGTCAGGGTTAACCTCCCTGGCCTTATCCAGTATCTCATCGTAGTCCAGCATCTCGGTCTCCCTGCTGACCCCGTAGTATTCTATATTGTAGAGTTTCCCAGAGAAGCTTACGGGGGAGCCATGT
>JAOZNG010000081.1:1842-5777 GCA_029933895.1 archaeon | reverse complement strand
CATATTCCTGTGTCAACAGCAAGCTTGGCTATCTCAATGCTTTTCTCTGTGGCTGAGCGCCAGCCTGTGGGGCATGTTGCAAACAGGTTAACGAATGTAGGACCCTCTGTTTCCATAGCTGTTTTCAGTTTCTTGAATGCGTCTGTTGCGTAGCCAATAGATGCGTTAGCCACGTAAGGCGACCCGTGTGCTGCCAGAATGTGCACTAAATCCTTCTTCCATTCTTCTTTCCCGATGCTTTTTTTCCCTGAGGGGGATGTTGTGGTATGGGCTCCATAGGGTGTTGAACTACTCCTTTGTATTCCCGTGTTCATGTAGGCTTCGTTATCATAGCATATATACGTGAAATCATGCCCTCTCTCGAATGCCCCTGAGAGATGTCCGAATCCTATGTCATAGGTTGCACCATCTCCTCCGAGGGCAATGACTCTGGTTTTCTTTCCGCTGTATTTCAATGCTGCCTCAATCCCTGAGGCGATTGAGGCTGCGTTCTCGAAGGCTCCGTGAATCCATGGTAGCTTCCATGCTGTCTCCGGGTATGGCGTGCTTACCACCTCCATGCAGCCTGTTGATTCAACCAGGATAGAGTTTCTCCCGGCTGCCTTGGTAATTAATCTCAATGCTGTTGCTGCCCCGCATCCAGCACATGCTCTGTGACCATAGCTGAAGTATTCCTCCTCAGGTAAACCCATTATAGCCATTTTCAGAACATCCACTCCACTTTCCTGCCCTTATCTCTCTTGGTCATGTCATGTATTTTTTCGACGTGGTCTAGTCTGACATCCCTGCCTCCTATACCCACGATGAAGTTCCTTATATCTGGTCTCTCTGCTTCGTCATAAAAGAGAGATCTGATTTCATCGAATATGGGGGAGTTAGCGCCGGGAGACAACGCCCTCTCCAAAACAGCTATCTTCTCTGCTTTCTTCAGGGCTTTTTTCAAGGCCTCTTCTGGGAATGGCCGGTATACCACTATCTTAGCTAATCCAGCCTTCTCGCCTTTCTCTCTTAGCCTGTCTACTATGACCTTTATCTGACCGCATATAGAGCCCATGGCCACGAAAATTATCTCTGCATCATCTGTCATGTATTCCTCCACCATACTGTAGGATTCAGGTCTTGAACCCTTGATTTTCACAGGGAATCTCTTGGAGAATTCCTTGAAGACCTCCTCTATAACATCTATCGAGTTCTCGGTTGCGTCAACCTGTGACTTCCTTAACTCCATGTACTCTGACGGGAACCCAATTGGTCCCTGTGTCAGGGGCTGCTCTGGGTCGAGAACTGCATGGAACGGTTTATATGTTGGCAGAAAATCATTCACCTCCTCTCTAGGGTATGTGTTCATTGACTCATACAGGTGTGTTAAAACGAAACCGTCCATGCACACCATCGAAGGCAGAAGCACCCTATGGTCCTCGGATATTCTGAACTGCATTAGAGTGAGGTCATAGCATTCCTGCGCATTCTCGGCATAGAACTGCATCCAGCCAATGTCTCTTACTGAAATCGAGTCCTGGTGGTCGTTCCATATGCTTATAGGAGCAGACATGGCCCTGTTCGCTAGCGTCATACAGACAGGGAGGCGCATTCCTGAGACAACGAAGAGAACCTCAAACATCAGAGCAAGACCCTGGGATGCTGTTGCCGTATAGGACCTTACTCCTGTTGCTGATGCTCCCAGGCAGGCGGATATAGCCCCAAACTCTGATTCAACCCTGATGTATTCAGACCTTGTCTCCCCGTCGGCTACATATTCTGAAATCCTCTCCACTATGTGTGTCTGCGGTGTTATGGGGTATGCTGCGATAACACCGGGCTCTGCCAGCTTAACAGCCTCAGATATGGCATGAGATGCCTCCATTATCCTCCTAGTCATCTTTTTATTTCTCCTCCATAATCATGTTAATGCATTTAACCGGGCACTCGTTGGCGCAGATACCACAGCCTTTACAATAGTCTAGGTTGCTTTCGAATTTCCCATCCTTCCTCTTCCTGATACAGCCCTCTGGGCATAGTATCCAGCATGTCCCACAGCTGATACATTTATTGAAGTCTACAACCGGTCTCTTGGAGCGCCACGCCCCGGTCTTCATGTTGGCTGTGGAGCCCTTGCTTTCCAACACGCATCCGATGGTGATTTCCTTGTCGTTAACCTTCAGCTTAACCTTTTCGAAGTCAATCATTCTCTCCTCTCTTCATTGCCTGCTGATATACCTCCTCAACCAGTTTCACATTTTTTTCTGCGATGCTTCCAGTGAAGTGTTCCTTCACAGCCTCTATAATGCTTTCCTTTCTCACCTCCCTCGTGAAGGCGGAGAAGGCTCCGAGCATTGCGGTGTTAACGATGTTTCTCCCTAATATCTTGAATGCTATTCTGGTAGCGTCTACGGTATTAACATCTAACCCCTCCAGATCCAGCTCTTGTGGTGTTTTCTCGGAGTTTACAATGATTTTACCTTTCTTTTTTAATCCCTCCATGATTTCAACTACATTGAAGAGGCTGGAGTCTAGGACCACTATTATGTCGGGCTTGTATATGGCGTTTTTTCTTCTAATGAATTCATCTCCTATTCGGGTGAAGGCCTCAACCGGGGCGCCTCGTCTCTCCACCCCAAAGCGCGGGAATGCCTGGGAGAATTTCCCGTCCCTGAATGCTCCGATAGCCAGTAGTGTGGCAGCGGTTACCGCACCCTGACCGCCTCGTCCATGGAATCTTATCTCCTTCATGTTGTATCTGTTCTCCTATGTTGACAGGAAACAAAAATCATACTTATTAATCATGATGATTGGTTTATTATTATAATGTACTCTAATATATAAGAATATCCTGGGAATGAGAAAATGAAAGCTGTTATATTAAACTACCGGCAGGGTAAAAGGACGCAGTCTACTAATCAGTTGATTGTTAAGCCAGAGAAGTCATCCAATAAAGAGGACGCTTCCAAGTTGATGGGCAGAAGGGTGGAATGGATTACTCCCTCAGGTAAGAAGATAGTTGGGAAGGTAACGAGGGTTCACGGCCGTAAAGGCACTGTGATAGCTAAATTCAGCAAGGGTCTTCCTGGGCAGGCCCTGAGCACTGAGGCAGAGATTATTTAATCTCATTTTATGCCGCTGTAGCTCAGCTTGGGAGAGCACCAGGCTGAAGACCTGGGTGTCGAGGGTTCAAATCCCTCCGGCGGCATATCCTTTCTTTAAAGAAAAGAGAAAACGGGTATTCCTGGGGGGGGTATTGTTACATCCCGCAGATTAGGGGTGTCAGGTATACCTCTATTATTCCCGCCAGCAGGAGGATGAAGGCTGAGAGCACCACAAGGTCCAGGGAGTCTATGATTACGTCTATAAACTCCTCCTTAATCTTGATTCCATGTCTTGCCACCGCCACAGAGATGATTCCCCCGCCTAACGCCCCTAGGAAATAGGCTGATATCTCCGGTATTCCGTGTATGAGGTAGCAGAAGCTTATAGAGAATGAACCGAAGTAGTTATAGAGGAAGTCGATATTTCCCATTGGGGCATATCTTATTAATGTGTTCCTGATTGCGGTGCCAACAGCCACTCCCACAATGGATGCGTTGAGCGTTAGGATAAAGATGGCTCCGCTCCCGTAGAGGAAGGAGAATATTATGCAAAAAATCCATACCCTGAAGTTGTTTCCGAGTATTGTGTACAATCTGTTCGTGGTTTCCTGCTTGAATCCTGTTATGTCTCCGGAGGTTGATGTTGCTCTGATTCTTTCTATCTCGTTTATCTGGAAGCTGAACAGTTTCTCTTCCATGTCCACTGGCAGTAGTGTGTACCAGAAGGTGTAGGATACCACCAGTCCCAGAAATAATGCCACAAAGAGGGACAGGGCTTTCCCGTGTTCTTTTATGAGGAAGGTTTCCTGGTGTGTTTTCCTATGTCTTTCCTGGAGGGAGTGGATGAGTTTC
>JAOZNG010000081.1:0-1832 GCA_029933895.1 archaeon | reverse complement strand
TCCAGTTGGAGGGTCTTGTGTATTATTACTACGAGGGGTATGGTTGTGAGGAATATGCTGGCGAAGCTTGATTGGGAGCCGAAGGTGAAATATGCTAGGATTAATCCTATGCTTGAATAAATAAGGCCGACATAGAACATGTCTCTGGGTGCTTTCTCTGCCTTGAGAGGGTCTACGATGGATTCGAGTACCATGTTTATCGATAAAGAATAGTGTAGAGCTAGTATATATCTTTTAGTTTGGTTTCTTTTATTATCACGGGATGTTTTTTTGTTTACCTTATGACTTTATGATGTTACTATCCAGTATTTTTTTAGGCGGATTGTTAATATTTTTATACCCTCTCGCATAAATAGGTTTCTATGGGGGTAGATAAAAAATCAACAGCAGTTATTTTCTCGCTAACACTCCTAGAGTTGCTGTTACTCCATACATTCGGATGGCTTCAATTGTTCACGGGATTGCTTTTGGTTTACGTGCTCCCCGGTTTTTCATTAACTCTGTTATTACACAGGAATAAACTTAACCTCCCTGAATATGCCGTATCAACAATCGTGTTGAGCATGACATTAAATATTCTCCTAGTACTATCCTCCAATCTCCTGTTGGGCATTCCTATCACCTATGCAACTGTAACCACACAAATAATTGGAGTGTCCCTCTGTTTCCTGCTGGGGTATCTTTTCCTCCATTTCAGGTCAAGGGAGAGAGGCTGTACGCTGGAGGTGGGGGTGGGGGGTTGGCAGGTTATTGCTTTAACAGCAGCTCTGCTGTTCATTTCATGCACCACTTATCTGGTTCATGAAGACTATCGGTTTCCGTTACACAGCGACGAATGGCAGAATCTTGCTCGGGCAACAGCCATCATGGAAAACAAGAACATAATAATGCGCGACCCATATCTCAGAGAGGAGACATATCACTTCGACATGGAAATTGGCTTCAACCTCTTCCTTGCTGAATTCTTCATTTTGACGGGTGTGGACCCGGTGTTGTTCTACCAGTATCTGCCGGCTGTTACCTCCTTAATCGCCGGGATGGCTCTTTTCATGTTCGTTGATGAACTATTCGGGGATTTTTATCCAGCGATCCTGTCAACTGTATTCCTGGCAGGTCTTAAGGGAACGATTTTTTTACTTGGGACATGGTTTATGGTGGCTATGTCTCTGAGCATACCCTTCATTTATTTTATCATGTATTCTCTGACTAAGGCGATAAAAAACAACAGCTTATCGTTTTATATAGCAGCTTCTCTTTCAACCCTGGCCTTGACGGTGATACACCCTGGTATGGGCTCATTCCTTTACCTGACGATAGCATTATATCTCACTGGACTGCTGATTTACATGCTCTTGAGGGGGGAGATAGAGTTTAGTTTCAGAAAAACATGTGTATGTTTCGCTGGCGTCTCTGGAATCTTTCTGCTCCCTCTTTTCTCGTTCGTTTATTTCCTTGGGGTGATCTGGAGGGATTCTCTCCACGAGACCATCAGGTATTTCCTCACGGAGTTCATAGTCTTCGGCCAGCTTATCGAGTATGATGGTTTATATAAGCCCCTGTTCCTTTATGAATTTTATGGCCCTGTTGCCTCCATATTAGCTGTTCTGGGGTTGTTTTTTTTTCTGTATCAGGGGAGGGGAGGGTTTGTTTCAGCAGCTTTGTTTCTTTCTCTGCTGAATCTCGTATTCTATCATCTTGGAGGCTTTAATCTGTTCCTGTTCTATGAGAGGACTGTTTATTTCGCGTTGCTTTATCTTGTTGTTCTCTCGGGGGCTGGGCTGTATCTGCTTTTTGACTTGATACGTAGGATTTTCCGGAGGTATTCATGGGGT
>JAOZNG010000080.1 GCA_029933895.1 archaeon | reverse complement strand
TGGAAGGGCGTCTTCGGCTCCAGGGAGATAGTAATCCCTTTCTCCAAGATACAGGATATATTCATAGACCAGGATATACTCGACAGAGCCCTTAATCTAAGGGACCTTTATGTCTCAACAGTCACAGGCAGGTCTATACTGAATGCACACATCGACGGAGTGAACCCGGAGAAGGCAGAAAAGATTGCTTTAATGATAATCGATAGGATGCACGGTAGATAGATTACTTTAGCATATCTCTCACAACATTTCACTCTAATGTTAGAATCTTCTTCGCCAGGTATGCGGCGTTTTGACCATTATCTATCCCAACACAAGCGACAGGAATGCCTTTCGGCATCTGGGCGATAGACAGGAGGGAATCAATACCTCCCAGCTTCGTGGAGACTGGAACGCCAATAACCGGTTTCTCCGTCAAGGAGGCTACCACACCAGGTAATGCCGCTGACAGACCAGCTATGCAGATGAAGACTCTCGCATCAGAGCCCTCAACCAGTTCCCTCAGTCTCTCAGGCTCCCTGTGAGCGGAGCAATACTCCAGGGAGTAGGGGATGTTCTCCTTCTTCAACACCTTCTCTGCCTTCTTCACTATCTCGTGATCAGATCTGCTGCCAGCTAAAATCATGACGTCCATGATATAAATTAATTGGAATCAAGAATATAAAATAGGAGAGACATAAAATGGTGAATGTGGCGGTTTTGGGATGTGGCCGAATGGGCAGGGAGATCATCAAGGAAGCAGTTGAGGAGGGATTCAATGTTG
Organism: archaeon; assembly: GCA_029933895.1. Taxonomy (GTDB): domain Archaea; phylum Altiarchaeota; class Altiarchaeia; order IMC4; family QMZM01; genus EX4484-2. Next base: position 5,064 of record JAOZNG010000080.1, on the reverse strand, counting down.
TTGCAGTAGTTGATGCAGGAGACAGCTCCCTGAATGGACAGGATGCGGGCATGGTCTCAGGCATAGGAGAGCTGGGGGTCAGGGTTTCGCCGGCAACACACCTAGAGGACATACTAGATGAAACAAAACCGGACGTGGTAATAGACTTCACTAACGCGGAAGCCTGCTTCTGGAATACGAAAGTGATTGTGCAGAAAGACGTTAACATGGTTATAGGAACCACAGGATTTACTGACAGGGAGATGCGGGAGATAGAGCAGGAAATAAACAGCCACAATGTGGGAGCAGTTATATCACCAAATATGAGCATAGGAGTTAACGTGTACTGGCAGCTGATAGAGGAGGCAACCAGACATCTAGGAGATTACGACATCGAAATCATCGAATTACATCACCGCTTCAAGAAAGACGCCCCTTCAGGAACAGCAGTTAAAACAGCTGAAATAATCTCCAGGTTAAGGGATGTGGAACTGGAGGACGCTGGTGTCTACGGCAGAAAAGGCGCATCCGAGAGAAAAAAGGGGGAGATTGGAATCCATGCAATAAGAGCAGGAGACATCGTCGGGGAACACACCGTAATCTACGGAACCATTGGGGAGAGAATCGAGGTGACACACAAAGCCCACTCCAGGGCAGCGTTCGTGAAAGGCGTTATAAAGGCCGTGGAATTCATTGTAAACAAGAAGGGAGTCTACAGCATGAAGGAGGTTCTAGGGCTCTGAATCACTCTAATACCAGCCGTACATTTTCTTTCTGGAGGGCTTCCTGAGGGTGCCCCAGTCAACCACCTCCAGACCCTTCAACAGTATGTTCGGATCCCTTCGCTTCCCCGACTTCTCCATCAACCTTAAGGGAGTTGACGACATGGTTGCCTTCGCCTCGCCCTCACTCAGACCAAGAACCTTGGCAAGGGAAACCATCTCTCCAGGACCTCTCAGATCAGATGGTCTATCTGACCCTGTTGTGAAAACAAGGGGTGTGCTGTATTTAAGAGCTACTTTAATGTTCTGCCTCATCCTCCCCAAGAGGGTGGCTCTAGCCCTGCCCCTGGAATGCAGGATGTCTGAGAAGTTAAGTTCCAGGGCAATGAATCGCTCCGACATGTTCCTTGCTATTACATGATCAACTCCTGAATTCCGCTGCTTCATGTAATCCCTTTCCGCTTCTTTCTCAGGCCTGGATAAAATGTCGACTTCCCAGCACTCTGAGGCCTCTCTGGCTTCTCCTTCCACGAAAACAAGGTCTGCCTTATCCAGGACCTTTCTGGCATTCCTTCTCACGGGTTTATTAATGAGGGCACCGGTACATAACTTAACAGGGGAATCCTTCCTTAAAGCATTAATATCTCTCAAAAAATCCCTGAAACCTGAATCAAATTCCTTAGTGAAACATACACAATGCCAGCCCAGGGACTCCAGCTGATCCAGTTTTTCGCTGAATTCCAAGTTCCAGCCCACATGCAGGTTACAGTATTCCAATCCCGACCACACCCCGAAATCAGTGCATATATTAATCCTCTGTCCCTTTATTATTTTTAGTTATTATTTTACTTACGTTATAGTATATTACATTAACTTTAACTTTTACATTAACACATTAACTAACCTTACATTATCAAAATGCATGTGGGAATAATCCCCGACGGAAACAGGAGATACATGAAGAAGACCGGCATAGGCGACTTGGAAAAAGCCTATCGTCTAGGAATAGACCGCTTCTATGACCTCGTTAGATGGTGTGATGAGCTGGGAGTGAATGAGGTCACGATATATACGCTCTCCCTCGAGAACCTGGAGAACAGAGGCATGGAGGAACTCTACATACTAATGAACTTGTTCGCTGAGAATACCATGAGGGTATTAAGCGACGAGAGAATACACGATAGAGAAATAAAAGTCAGCATCTGCGGTAACAGGGAATACCTTACTGAATATTTTGGTGATAGAGGTGTTGAGTTAAACCAGGAATTCCATAAACTGGAGGAGAAAACCAGAGACTATGGAGGAATGAAGCTTAATCTTGCAATAGCATACGGCGGCAGGCAGGAAATAATAAACGCCTGCAGGATGATAATGAACAACGGAGGGGAGTTTACGGAGGAATCCATCCAGGAACACCTCTGGATTAAAAGCTACCCCGACCTCATCATCAGGACCTCGGAGAGCAGGTTAAGTAATTTCCTGCTCTGGCAATCCGCTTACTCAGAGCTATATTTCGTGAACAAGCTTTGGGAGGAGTTCCAGCGAGATGACCTGGTTGATGTTTTAGAGGACTTCAATGGCAGAGAGAAAAGATTTGGGCGGTGAATTATGAGAGAGAAAAAGGATGAGGCGGGAGAAGAAGGTTACATTGATTTATCAGGTCTGACAAAACACTTCGAGGAGCCGATTCTGGTGGTTTCAATTCTAGCGTTTCTTTCAGCCACGATAAAGACCATATCTCCCTCCCTCAAGTTCGGCGCAATCAATATCGGTTTCGGGAAGTTGTCGCTTTATTTCATCGGAACCTTTTTTCTGGGATTGCTGTGCATCTACTTCATATACCTCTACCTCAGAAGAGAGAAGGAGAGAAACTATGGGCTTATGATGATTCCAGTACTCATATTCACTACAATGCTGTTTATGTGGTACTCAGATCAGGGCGGGGGCATTAACGAGAGAGACTTTAATGTGTTATCTCTGGTTTCCGCAAGCTTTCTTCTATTCTACTCGCTTTCATTCCATAAGGTGATGAAGCCCTCAACAGCGTTGATTACAGCAATCTTTTTGTCCACACTCTTCACGCACATAGCCCCTGCGGTTACGGTCCAGGGGATCAGCTGGAGCGGCAAATATCTATCAGCTCTGGACCCCTACTACTACTACAGGCACGCGAATACCATAGTCAAGACAGGGTTTGTTCCTGAGAGGGAGACACTAGTTTATCCCACAGACAGACCCTCCTTCGCGGATAGGAGATTCATGGTTTCCGTGTTCATGGCTTCCATAACATTAATCCTCCAGCCCTTAGGTATCTCAACCATGGATGTTGCCATCGTGTATGCGGGTGTTTTCGCTGCCTTCTCCTCAATAGTTCTTTATTTATTGATCAGGGATTTGTTCTCAGAGTATGAACCCTACAACAAGGCAGCTGCTTTGCTCGCTGCTTTCATGTTGATTTTCAATCCGGCTTTTGCCGCTAAGGCAATAGCAGGCAATTCTGAGGATGACGCGTTGGGTCTTTTCCTTTTGATTGCCTCGTATTTTATTTTCGTCCTCTCATACAGAAAAAAGAGCCTCAAGCTGTCTCTTGTCGCCGGATTCTCTTTTCTCCTGCTTAACATGACCTGGAGCGGATATAACTTCGCCTTCCTTGTTTTATGTGTGTTCACGATAGGTTACTCTGCAATAAACGCCCTGCAGGACCTATATCTCCGCATATTCCACGGCAGGAAGAATATAAAGAGAAGCTATATAGAGCACATGCCCTATTTCATAGTACCTGCAGTAATCAGCAACCTCTCTTTCACCATACTGCATGCCCAAGGCGGGATGCCGGTATTTGATTTAGGGAGTATACCGAGGTATAACCTGATAGCTTTTGGAGCCGCTATCTTTTTACCTTTCCTCCTGGAGATGCTCAGAGTCTATCTCTCAGATAGAATCATCAAGGAGGGAGAAGACTACGATACCCGAATAAACAACTTCCTGCAGAGAAACATTTACCCCCTCTCAATAGCCATAGTACTAGGCGGAATTCTTTTCCTGGTATCGTTTATGGACCCTGTCGGCATATTCAGCTATGCAGTTCACGTTATCACTGGAGCGAAACAGAGAGAGATTATCGGCATGACCACCGCAGAGCAGAACCCACTCTGCGGTAAAATATTCACCGAGAAATGTTTCATGAGCCTCTACGCAACCTTCGGTGTTGTGACCGTGTTCGCATTGTTTTCTGTTTTCATACTCATCTACTACTCCTTCGCCTCAAAGAAGAATCTTGGGCCAGTATTTATTTTATGCTGGAGTCTGCCCATGATATGGGGTGTGGTAAATAAATCACAGTACCAGTTCACGGCAAGCATCCCCGTAATCTCGCTTGGAGCGGCCTTCGCCCTGCTTCTGGTGATGACAAGGGAGGAATGGGAGACTCTGAGAGTTATACCAACCATCCTGTTGATTGTACTTCCCCTCGCTTTAACAATAGGGAGCCATACCCCGATAGTAGGCGCCTTCGGCGGCAGGATACCCATGGACAGAGGAACCGACCCTGGCGATATAAAATACTGGTATCCTGCACTGAAGTGGATTGGACAGCAACCAGAGAATACAACAATACTGACCTGGTGGGATTACGGTCACTGGATTAGCGCCATCTCCGAGAGAACCAGCATAGCAGACAACACCAAAAGTAAGAAATTCATCGTCCAGGACCTGGCTAGATTCCATGTCTTGGAGGAGAATGAAACAAACGCCCTGAAGATAGCTGAGAGATATAATGCAACCCATGTGGTTATCGACTACACCATGATAGGTAAAAGCGGGGCACCCCACTTTATTGCCACCTCCAATCTAACTGCCCCTGTGGATGACCCAAGCAGGGAGGGAGAGCACATGAGTTACGGGCAATGCATGTTCTCTCCAGGAAACAGTCAGCTGGAGGCGAAGTATGAACTAAACAACGAAGGCGGAATGATTAAGAGGAGATACATAGTATTCACGTGCACCATAGGTGGAGACTACAGGGAATACATTGGAGCCATCAGGTTCGAGATAACCAAAGAGAAGGAGGGGGATAGGATAACAGACATCAAGGTTAACCCAATCAGCAGGAGAGGTAACCAGCTGATGCTGGAAAACGAGATACCATGGAATGTATGGCAGAAAGAGAAACACAGCTCCATACTGGGGATACACTCACTCAAGCAGATTTTATCGAACGCTATAAACTACAACGACAACAAAGAGATGTACATCAACTTCCCCACCTATAAAGCACTTGTATATGTGCCCGAGAAATTCAACAACTACATGATGACCCGCCTTTACCTAGGAGATCATCTACAGGAATACAGGTCCATAGGGT
>JAOZNG010000238.1 GCA_029933895.1 archaeon | reverse complement strand
AGGTGGGGGTGAAAGGCGGGTATCTACCCCCCAGGGCCACGCCCCCTGGGGGAAAGACTCAACCCCCGGGGACCCCACCCTCCAGGTTCTTTTATACTTCCCCACCCCCCCCAGGTCTGCGCCCTGAGAGAAAACACGTCCCTCGGGAAAAGAAAAGGAGGTGAAAAAAATGAAACCCACCTCAGTTCATGTGGACCTCTCTCAGGTATACACCCCCGGGGGGGCCAGATCAGAAGGGGCCTCCCAGTTCCATCCGCCCCAGACGGGCCTGGATCTCCCTCAGTTTCCCAGCAGCCTCCCCCCCGCCCAGTTTCCCCCTAAGACCGTAGAGTTCATAGAAGACCGGCAGGACCTCCTCCTCATCAACAAGCCCGAGATAGAGCGCTGTCTCAATGACGTAGATCAGATCAACGAAGGCCCTCTGAGGCTCTCTGAGGGGTTGGGTAAGAATCTGTTTTATGGACTCCCTCTGCCTCTCCCGAAGAAGCCCCTCCTCTTTCTCGAAGAACTCCTCAAGCTCTCTCATATCCTCCTCAGGGAACTTCCAGCCGCTGGCTCCAGCGTTTTCCTCCAGGTGCTCCACCGTTGAAGGACCGCATAAGGCGCACACTATCCCCTGGTGTGCGAGAACCCAGGCGAGTGCGACCTGTGCAGGGGTCCTGCCGTACCACTCTCCCAGCTCGGCGAACTTTTCAGCTATCCTCAACCCGTACTGTAGGCGCTCCCTCTGGAAGAGGGGGTCGAGATGGCGTATATCCCCCTGCTCAAACCTCTGACCCTCTTTGAGCCTTCCCGTGAGAAGTCCCCTTCCGGTTGTGCTGAAAGCGATAATCCCCAGATCATATTCTCTGCAGAGGGGCAGAAGCCTCCCGTGGGATTCCCTTGCCACTGCGCTGAACTCTGCGAGGAGTGAGAAGGGCTGCCCGAGCCTGCAGTACTCCTCTGTGACATCCAAAGGCAGGTGACCTACCCCATAGAATCGTATCTTTCCCTCCTCCACCAGCTCCTCCAAGGCCTGGACCGTCTCCTCCACCGGTGTGGTGGGATCGTGAAAGTGTACCTGATAGAGGTCAATATAGTCTGTCTGGAGTCTCTTAAGACTCTCCTCGCAGGCCTCTTTAACGTATTGGCGGGAGAGGTTCGGCTTTATGCCCCTCTTAACTCCCACCTTCGTGGCTATGTGGATCTCCTCGCGGAAGGGCTTCAGAAGCTCTCCCAGAATCCTTTCAGCGTCACCGTATGCCTCCGCTGTATCAAAGAAGTTCACTCCCAGCTCATGGGCCCTGTGGATCATCCGTCCAAATTCCTTCAGGTCCTTCTTACCATAGACCCCACTTAAAGAGTACGTTCCAATACCGATCTCGGATATCTTCAAACCTCTATGCTTGCGGTACTTCATGAATATCTTCTCCTGAAATCCAGCCCCCCCAGGGGTCTGTGCCCTGAGAGAAACCACGCACCTAGGGAGAAGAGAGAGGCTCCCTCAG
>JAOZNG010000237.1 GCA_029933895.1 archaeon | reverse complement strand
GTCTCCATCCATGGAAAAGATCATATAGAAGGATGCCGAGCCGAAGTGCTCATCAGTGAGGGTCTTTCCGTCATCGGTACCGCATGCAAAGAGAATCTTCATCAGCCCACCGGGGTGGAAAGGTCACAGCATATTTTATTTTACCTAACTCTAATATGTCTGATAATACTTCTCAATCTCCCAGTCGGAGACGTGGGTACTGTACTCCTCCCACTCCCTCATCTTCACCTCATAGTACCTTCTGTAGAGGTAATCCCCAAAGGTCTCACGGGTGATCTCATCCTTGAGGTACTCCTCAAGCGCCTCGTAGAGGGTGGAGGGGAGGGTGTCTATCCCGTTCTCCTCTAGGGTCTCCCTGCTCATTGTGTAAGTGTTCTCCTCCGTGGGGGGCGGGGGGTCGACCTTCTTCTTAACCCCGTCCAGTCCAGCCATTAGCATAACGGCAAAGGCAAGATATGGATTGGATGTGGAGTCGGGGCATCTGAGCTCAACCCTTGCGGACTCCCCTTTGCCCTCAAACCACCCCGGGACCCGTATAAGAGCGGAGCGGTTCATCCTGGCCCAGGTTATGTATATAGGTGCCTCAAAGCCCGAAACAAGCCTCTTGTAGGAGTTGACCGTCGGCGCTAGAATCGCACACATGGCCTTTATGTGCTTGATCTGACCACCTATGAAATGGTATGCCACATCTGAGAGCCCGTAGGGGTCGGCGGGGTCGTAAAAAGCGTTCTTTCCACCCACCTCAAAAAGGCTCTGGTGGACGTGCATCCCAGAGCCCGGCATGCCCATCAAGGGCTTGGGCATGAACGTGGCGTGGTATCCTTCCCTGCCAGACAGGGTCTTCACGGTGTATTTCAGGGTGAGGAGTTTGTCCGCCACGCATAGGGAGTCCCCGTAGCGGAAATCTATCTCATACTGCCCCGGGCCCACCTCGTGGTGAGATGTCTCTGCCTCGATCCCGAAGCTCTTCAGCGCTGTTATTATGTTCTTAAGGAGTGTGTAATTCCCCTCAGAGATCAGGTCAAAGTAGCTCTGTCGGTCCGTTATCTCCCGGGGTCTCTCTCTCCGAAATATGTAAAACTCCGGTTCAGGTCCTACGAAGAACCTGAAGCCCTCCTCCTCCGCCCTCTTGATAGCCCTCTTGAGGATGTGACGGGGATCCCCGGGGAAGGGTTTACCATCGGAGGAATATATGTCGCAGATTAGCCTAGCGCACTTTCCTCCGCCCTCAGAGAGCCAGGGTATGAGCGCATAGGTGGAGGGGTCTGGTTTTAGAAAAAGGTCGCTCTCTTGGATTCTTGCGAAGCCCTCTACTGATGAACCGTCAAACCAGAGCCCCATCTGGAGGGCCTCTTCAAGCTTTCCCGAGGGTATGACAACCTCCTTAACAACCCCCATCAAATCCACGAACTGCAGATTGATGTATTTGACCTCGTCCTCCTTCATCCGCTTCAAAACGTCCTCTGAGAGCATACGAAACTATGATAAAATGGGGG
>JAOZNG010000079.1 GCA_029933895.1 archaeon | reverse complement strand
GATACATCACCTCCAGTCATAGTAGATGCAGGACCAACAACAGAGCAGAATTCAGCAACAGTCACGATACATGCTGTAACAGATGAACCCTCCGTTTGTAGGTATAATGAGAGCAATATCTCCTACAACCTCATGAGCTCTTCACTAACCGGAGCTGATGTAATGCACGAGAAGACGATAACTGCAGTAAACGGATTCAATACATTCCATATCCTGTGTATGGATACCCTGGGTAATACAATGACAGATTCAACCCAGATCTCATTTAATGTAACAGTGGTAGAGGGAGGGGCACCATCCATAGCCATTGGAGGCGTTGAGGAAGACTATCAACAGGGATCTACTGTTACTATCTTCGCATCCATACTGGATGGAAACGGTTATCCTGTGGACCCAGGCTACTGTAACGTGACCATCAAACACTGGAATGGCACTGATCTGGTATATGATGTAACAGACGCCGGTATGATCTGGATTGAGACCGGGAACTATTACTACAACTATCAGATTCCAGCGGATGCAGGTCTCGCGAGTTATGGCATCCTGGTGGAGGCCGATCCTTCCGGGATTGATACCCAGGCCGTCTCCGGATTTCACGTCATAGAGGGTATAATCTGTGGAAATACGGTTTGCCAGACTGGAGAGAACTGCGAGAACTGCCCCGCCGACTGCGGGATTTGTCCAATGAGCTCTGTGTGTGGAGATGGAAACTGCGGATCAGGAGAAACATGCGAGAACTGTCCTGATGATTGTGGAGCCTGTCCAAGAGGTGTAAGAGTTAGTGTTCCGGGACTGGATGATATCAGAGAAACCCTGGCCTCGGTTGAGAATAAAACAGAGGAGATAAAGAATAGAACATATGATATAGAGGCTATAACCGAGAAGATATGGCAGATGTTCAAGAGAACCAACTCCTCAGTCATCCTAGGAGAAAGAATCACCATATATAAAGTATCCCGGAAGTCAAGCATTGTCATCTGGTATAATATTACAGTTCCCGTGAAGGAAGGCTATTCAGCGGGAGAATATCTCCCAATTAGGTGGAAATTCTGGTTCGTGGATGATGAAGGTATGTGCATAGATCAGGGAGGGGGAGGGATGGTTGAGCCCCAATGCAAACCATTGATGGCTGAAACAATAGGTCGTGCTGATGATACAATCCCTGTAGAGATAAAAATCAAACCTTCACTTAAGAGAGGGAACTACTCCCTTATCAGGGAATTTGAGGTAGACCCCGAGGAGGTGTGGATAAGCTACGGAAGAGAGACCATCACCACAGTAGAGGTTATAGAGGATAACCTACGTCCCCAGATAGAAGTGAAGAAGGTCGCATTCAAAACCCAGACAAGGGCTGATGAAAGTCCAGGTATTATCGGCATGGTGGTCAGAGGCATAAAGGGCAACATCCTGGGAGGCATAATATCGCTATTGTTTTTAGTGTCGATAACGTTAATAATAGTTATATACTATAACTCTATGATGTCAAAAGAGGATAAGGAGAAGAAGTGGTATGAAAAATAAAAACATATTATTTTTTATATTCCTGTCTGCATCCATAATCTTTAGTTTTATAGTTATAAGTGCCGACATGGTAGGTGATGTAGAAGTAACAGAGAACATAACCACTCAGAGCAGGGTAGTGAAGCCCATGTCGGGGATACAGGTAATCTCTATTGATCTCTATCCCGGGGAGAGCATAGATAGCTTCGTAGATGTTGTTAATACCGCAGGATATACTGCAACCCTTAGAGCTGATATCGTCGGCAGGGTAAGGGAGTTTATAGAGATTAAAAATCCTGCTGTTGCTCTGGAGCCTGGGGAGCGAGCTAACCTAAACATCAGTTTCCATGTGCCGGTAGACACTGCCTCTGGGGTTTATTCCGGGATTTTATCCCTTAGATTAGGGGGTGAATCAACAAGCATATCCGCTAATGTAAGAGTCTTACCCCCCCAGCAGACCCTCTTTGATATAAAAATTAAACCAGTGACCAGTAGCATATCCCCCGGTAAAAAACTACCTGTCAGAGTTACAATAGATAACCCACATAATATTAAGAGGGATACAGTACTTACTCTGCAATTACTGGACCCTGTCACAAAAGAGGTCCTGAATGAGAGCAAGACCTTCCCGGTTATAGATAGAACCATTACCTTTACAGAGAATCTGGATATACCAAGAATCGAAGGGGGCAAATACCTTATCAGAGGAGCCCTCACATATGACGGAGCTGCTAACAGGACAGAGAAGGTTGAAGATATACATGAGATTAACATCAATGTGAACATACTTGAGTTAAAAATTGCCGGCATACCCGTCTGGCTATTATCCATGATATTCCTTATCCTTATCTGTTGTTACCTGGGATATATTTTATACAGGAGAAAGCAGGCAAAAGGGAAGAGATATCTTGCGGGTATAGACTTTATGAATTTACCCCGCCACGGAAAAAGATCCGCCTTCATAGGCAGAATTGCGGAATCTGGAATCAGGGCATTCATGGAGTTGGACAGATTGACCGAACACATACTAATCGCGGGCTCCACTGGAGGAGGGAAAACCATTGCCGCTCAAGACATAGCAGAGGAGGCATTGAAAAATAATGTTTCAGTTCTGGTTTTCGACCCAACAGCCCAGTGGACAGGTTTTTTAAGACCCAATAAAGAAAAGGGCATGTTCAGGCTTTATAAAAAATTCGGGATGGAAAAAAAAGAGGCTCAGAGATTTGAGGGAGAGATAAAGGTACTGAAGCAGCCCTGGAAATTGAATATCACCGAGCATATGAAATCTGGGGAAATAACCATATTTTGTATGAATCACCTGAATCCAGAGGATATAGAAGACGTGATAACTCAGGCCATAGTAGATGTGTTCAGGGCAAGGATGGATGAAGCAACTCAACTAAAAACACTCATAGTTTTCGATGAGGTCCACAGATTATTGCCGAAGTTTGGGGGAACAGGCAGTGGCCTCATCCAGCTTGAGAGGGGTGTGCGGGAGTTCAGGAAGTGGGGCATCGGTTTGGTGTTGATCTCTCAGGTACTGACAGATTATCCAAAGGACATCAAAGCAAATGTTGGTACCGAGATACAGATGAGAACCCGCTATGGAGGAGATCTATCACAGATCAAGATGAGATATGGAGAGGCTATAATGAGATCCGTTGTGAAGGCCCGCGTTGGTACAGGAATGGTACAGAATTCACACTATAACAGGGGAAATCCATATTTCGTAACATTCAGACCCCTGCTACATAACCCAAGAAGATTGAGCGATAAAGAGCTGGAGCTCTATGAGAAATACGACCTGAAGATCGAATCCCTCAAGTTAAAGGTGAGGAGGGCTAAGGCTATGGGTGTGGACGTCTTCGATCCGGAATTGGAGCTGGGTCTCGCCCTAGAAAACCTGAAGAAGGGTTCATTCCAGATAGTGGACATGTATCTGAGGGATCTGGAGGAGGATATAAAGAAGCTGGATCTCAAAGAGCCCGCTAGCTATGAAACCCAAAAACCTAATGAAGAGGATGAATGGGGGAAGTTAGAGGATGAAACGTGACAAGTATATTAACATAAAAAAATAATTGTTAACTGGCAGGATGTATACATCAAATCATGAACTGAAAGAAATCAAGAGATTATTCTATGAGAGAACAGGTCAGGCAGGTCATGGCTTGATGTATTCCGTGGGACAGATTATGGGAGGGGATACAGCCTCAAAGGTGGGAGAACAGAATTTTTTCAGGAAGCAAGGAATCAACAACTCCACCCTAAAGGGTGGAGTATGAACTTACAAAGCCGGATAGTGTGGGGCATTCATCTGCGACTTTAAAGACGCAGTATTCTGCCGACTTTGTAATAAAATAAAGAGGATAAGGAGAGCAGGGGAATGGATAATAAGCAAACAGTAAAACCTGTATCACATATTGGGCAGAATTTTGATAGCTGTATATCAGAGTCATGAGGAGGGAAAAAAACAGATGCATATTCCAGATAAATGAGGGGATTATCTAAAATGGACACTACAGAGAGATTAAAGACAGGGATTCCGGGTTTAGATGAGATGCTGAATGGGGGATTTCCCATACCATCAACTATTTTATTGAGCGGAGAACCAGGGACTGGGAAGACCACTCTGGCCGTTCAAAGCCTGTTCCATGGTGCCAGAGAACGAGAAAGTGGATTATACATTTCTGCCGTTTCTGAGCCCAGGTGGGTTATCCAGAAATTCCTATCCCAGTACGATTTCTATTCCCAGAGGATAATAGAATCTGAATTATTACAATTTCTAGACATTAGTGAGATAAAAAATGGGGGGGATATATTGAACAAAGTAATAAGGAATACAAAAAGGCTTCAACCAAAGAGGATAGTGATAGACTCTATCAACCCCATCCGGTCAAAGTTGGGAGGGGGTGAGGAATACCGGGAATTGATGTACGACCTCCTTTCTTCCCTGAAGGGTTATGGTTGTGTAACAACACTAATATGTGAGACTTCTTACTCTGATCTGTCAAAACTGAGCGAGGCGTATCTAGCGGATGGTATAATCATCTGTTCCTATAGGGAGGTGGAGAGTTCCCGTAAGAAGTACCTGGAGGTTCTAAAGATGAGAGGCACTGACCATACCACCGGGATGCGAGCTATGAATATCTCCCAGAAAGGACTATCTATTTATCCAGAGTTGAGATAAAAACAAAGATGAAATTACCCACAATATTGAACAACAAACAGAAGGAGCAAAAAGAAATTGATGAACTCATCCTGAGGGGGGAAGAAGAGTTAGAGGAGGTAGGGGAAACCCTCCCAGCTATAGAACAACCAAGCAGGATGGGAGTGGAGATCCAAAAACTCTGGGCACAGGTAAAAACCCTGCGAGAGATGATGAAGATGAATGATGAGAGATTCCAGAGACTGAGTGAAGGGATAGGTGACGTGAGGCAGAGAAGTCTTGCCCTGGAGAGAAGCCTCAATTCCCTGGAAATGGAAACCAGAAAAGCCATAGATTTGGTCGGGGAAGTCCAGCCCCAGAAATTGATGGAGGAGGTGAAGAAGGAAGATATCAAGGTGATGAAGCTGGAATCCAAACAGGAGAGATTTAAGAAATTTCTGGACACACTCAGGGAGGAACAAAAAAAGATCAAGTCAAGTATAGCTGCCTTCACGGGTACTGAAGCGGTAATAAAGCTTAGTAACGAGGTCAGGGAGGATTTAAAGAATATAATGAAGATTCAGACCGTTGTTAGCAGAGATTCGGAGAAAGTGGAGGACATCTTCGTCCAGATACAGAAAAAATATAGTAAATTCCTGAAACTCTCTGAGGAATTCAGGTCCCTGGAGGAGAAGTTCGATGATGTTATGAAAAAAGCCAACCACTTTATGGTAGAATCACAGGATTTGGTGAGGAAGGAGGACATAGAGTCTAGATTGAAATCCATAGAGGGGCTTAATGAGGAGTTTAAGGAGAGAAGGGAGGAATTCGATAGAGAGATTGGTGAGATCAGAGCTGTGATACCGCGGGTGGAGAGATTAGAGAACACTTTAAAGAGCAGGGTGGTGGAGATAGATGACGCAATATCTAAACTTACAAGGATGGAGCAAAAAAACTATGTTACCGAGGATGTGTTCGACCGTGAACTAGACAGCTTTTTCCAGCGTGTGATGGAGAGACTGGAGAAACATGATGAGGGAATGGAATGAAATCCGCTGTTTTAATTCTGGCGATGAGTCTTTTTTTCATAGGCTTTATAGTGTGTATGTCTTCGCTTATTAATATCGTTACCAATAAAATCGAAATCAGCTATCCTATAGAGTTTATATCAGCCTGCTTGTTGATGATATGCAGTGCATTGCTGATAGCCAGAGCAGAGTTGATACGGATCAGAGGCAGGATAGGAGATAGAGACAGGTGG
>JAOZNG010000078.1:5209-6076 GCA_029933895.1 archaeon | reverse complement strand
ACTGCGACTACGGGTGCGAGAGCGGGCTAAGCGGCGGATGCGTCACCACAACCACCACCACAACCTCTACTACAACCACTACCCTGTCTTCGTGTGTTGATTCCTGCAGCACCCTCAACGAGCTTTTCTGTGCTGGTGCTTCAGGTGATGTGTGGAGGTGTGAGTTGGGAGGGGATGGCTGCCTTCATAACGTCCGCTACGAGGATTGTGACGACTTAACCGAGTACTGTGATAGTTCAGGGCCTTCCTGCGAGACCGTGCAGGTGGATTATGATCTTTTTGTTGAGGATGCCGTTGAGAATACGAGGGTTTATAAGCAGCCCGGTGATTATGTTTCCATTGTCTTTGATGCTGACGGGTCCTCCCAGGTATCCTATGATTCCCCTCTCCCTGAAGAGGGAGGGCCTTGCTCAAGCGGGAGCGTTTCTTTGAGTGCTGGCGAGACCTGGTGCAGGTTCCTTATCCCGGAAGATACTGGTGAAGGCACGTACTGGTTTAATACTAGTGAGCGTCAGGTGGGTGTGGAGGTCGTAAATTATACGGACACTATTTTTGTCACGGACAGGAGTGCTTTGTTTCAGCGATTCAGTGATGATCCCAGGGTGGAGGCGGTATTAACTCAAATCTACGAGAATGCAAGGGAACGCCATGGCGTAGTCTATTACCTGGATGATTACTTGAGCGGGCGTCCCTGGAGCAACTATAGCGAATACGATGAGGATCCGTTGAATGTTGATTTGTCTGCTAACGTGTATGCGTTAGAGGCTGCTTTTTTCACGACCGATAGATGCGGTGACTGCGAGAATGTTATCATCGTGGGGGATGATTTTGTTGTGCCGCACTACAGGTTAGATTATACAATTTTTG
>JAOZNG010000078.1:0-5199 GCA_029933895.1 archaeon | reverse complement strand
GCTGTTAATTTAAAATTGAACTTAGATGATAGCTTAGATTATACAATTTTTGAGGGTCTAGAGTTGTTTGGTCACTGGCTTAGTAGAAATATTGTATCCAGTTACCTCTATACTGACCAGCCATATATACCAGAGGAATCTTATGGATTCAAACATGTTAATCTTATATTTTCGCGGGATGATCCTGTAAAGTTTGTTTTACCTGACTCAATAAGCAGTGAACTCCGGGATGAGATAGAGAACCTCAAAGATCAGCTTGTTCAGAAATACGGTGATAAGAATTACTACCTCCAGAATAAGGGTCAGATAAGTGAGATAAATTCAAGTTCCGTAGCATGCAATTCTTATAGTGAATTGGATGACTATACGCTAATCATCGTTGGCAATTCTTCACGGAACACTGCTGTTAAGTGTCTTCCGTGGTTCTCTGATTCCATCAAGGTTGTGGCTGTTGAACGTAACGTATGGGGCAGTGATAAGTATGCTTTTATCATTAACAACGAGAATCCTGACCTGATTAAGGCGTTGAATGTTGCTATTAAGGAGGATATGTTGGAGGCGACAGGTTCTTCATGGCTTATTGAGGTATCTTCAACCTTAGATACTTGTGGTATGCTCGGGTTTGTACCTTACATTGATGTTGCAGGTGACTTCTGTGATTTCTTAGGTGATTGCGGGCATTTCGCTGATTCCCAGATTAAACAGTATGACGACAACGGCAAAGGTATGTGGTGTGCTTTTGACACTATTGTCTTCTTTATCCCGGGTATTTCAGCCCATCACGGGAAGCTATTGGCTAAAATCGCCGACGTGGGCGAAGATGGCTTCCGTTTTATAAACAACTTGGGGGGTACTAAGGCTTTGGAATTAGCGGAGAATCTTGAAAGGAAGGGATTATTGGATTATTTCACTTCCTTCCTGCAGAAATATGGTGATGAGGTCTCAGCGGATCTAGTCAAGAACTCCGATACCATAAAGAAAATAACATCTAACGCTGATGGCTCAGTTGTTTTGTTAAAGAGAGGTAAAGTTGATGTGGAGACTAGATACATTGATGATGGGGAGGATTTCATTCAGAATGTCTTGAAGAAGAACCCCTATGATCCCTCAGATGCAAATAAAGCAGATATTGGTGAAGAAATGATGGAGTATATCAGGAAAGACGAAGGATTGGTTGAGACTGTGCCCAAGTTTCCCATCGACTACGGCGACACAGGATTTGACGGCGTGTATAAAAACTCTGACACTGGTGATTTCATAATTTTCGAGAGCAAACTAACAACTACCAAGGAAGGAGAGAATATCTACCGAAACACCCTCAAGAAAACAAAAAATAAAGGACAACAAATGGATGACGAATGGATTACAGAGACTATTAATGAGATGATGAATAGTGGTGATCCCGATATTGTCTCTTTAGGGAATCAGCTAGATGAAGCATGGGGCTTTGGTAAAATCAAAAAGAGGTTGGTTGTGACGAAAAGTTCTACGCATGATGGAAAGACCATAGGAAATTTAGAAGAATTTAATTTTGAGGAAATCCATATTGTTCAACTTGGATACAAGATAGGGGGATAGCATGGACTTAAACGAAATCAAAAGATTAAAAAAATTGAAAGAAGATGCGATTAATAGAACTATCACTAATTGGGATTCTTATCCTGAAGAAAGGCATAGACTAATAAAGAGAGGTATGGCTGATAGATACCACGAAATAGGTATATATTCCTTATTATTGGATGATAAAGCAAATGCTCTGGAGTTATTCCATAAATCAGTCGATCTCTTTGAGGAAAATATTGAGATTAAAGAAAATGCTTACCCGAATTTGCTTGATTTAATCCATGCTGCCCTTTTTTCTAGAGATATGGACCTGATGAACAGGGCCTCAAGCCTGTGTGGGAAAATCGTGGATAAAGAGCCGAAGATAACCGTGCACTACATTAAAATGTTGTGCGACCTTATTGACGGCGACCATGATTCAGTGAAAAAAAACATCAAAGTGATAAAAGAGAATCCAGACGGGGAAGAATACTTTTCACTATATCTTGACGAACTCGCTGAAACAGTCCTCGAGAAAGATGCAGAACGTATGAAGAAGATTCTGCATAAGGTTTTGGAAAGCCATGACCAGATAAGAGCTAGGTACTATGGCAATAAACATAGCTACAACTACGTCATATGCATTCCCGCCACATGCCTTCTGATTCTTGCTAAAGGTAAAGGCGTCAAAGTCAAAAAAGAAGATGTGAGTGAAGAACTCAGGGGATACATTCCGTGGATAATACTTGAAGAAGACAAAAAATGAGAATAATTAGATACACAGATTATATATTGCTGGAACCAAGCAGGTTCTTCAATGAAATCAGAGACGAGTCAATCATAGATACATTAAAGTTTATCATCCCTACACTCTTAATTCTGCCCATGTTCCTTTGGATCCCCAACTTAGATAAGTACTATAAATTTTTCTTTGAAGACTGGGTTTTCTCGATGCACAAACAAATATACGTGCTAGCTCTATCATCCCTCACCCTGCAAATCCTACTCACATCAATGTTTTTCCACATTGGACTGAAGATTATCGGCTCAAAAAAACAATACAAGCAAACATTCAAGATAGTTGCATACCCCACAATATATGCATACATGTTCATGACGCCCTTCCATATTCTTTTACAGGAAAACAAACTGGAGATAGCAAGCGATCCGCTCATATTATCCATCAAATACCTTGCTATTCTATTGATTGGTTTATGGGCTCTTTCCATTGAAATCCACGGAGCATCAAGACTACATGAACTAAGCGTTCTAAAAACCCTGTTTGCATTCATCATCACAATCATCATTGGTACATTCACAGGCATCTTCATCGGAGGCCTGTTGTATCTCAGGTTCATAAATATCTAAATAATAATGGCTACAAATAAACTTGTATGGTGTTGCATTTTCCTGATGTTATCTTGTAGTCTCGGTTTTGCTCAACAAACCAGCAGTGAATCTGCGGCGGTTGCTCGTATTGTTGGAGACACACCTGACGAACTGCTTGAGCAGCTGGATGCTGGAGATGAGGACATAGAATTAAAGCATTCAACATATCTAAGCGGAGAAAGCAATTACTTAGAACTATTTGGTCAAGTAAGCAGGTCCGGACAAATACAACACATCCTAGAATCTAAATTCCCTGACGCAAATGAAGCGTATTTAGACTTAAAGGCCTGGCCTCCAGTAACAGATGACAATTGGGAAAGAAACGAGTTACTAATCCTAGAACCAGACCATGGTTCCAAAGATACAATCTGTTTCGGAAACTACCACTGTAAAACACCAAGCGGGTTAAGTTGGGGAGGGGAATTCAAAACAAACCAGCCTCTTTTCATCCTAGATTCAGAGTATGGGGGTCTTTACATCCCAAAAACATCTGAAGGCGAAAACTCCTTCGTAGGTGGAATGTCCCAAGACTCCACTTTAATAGCGCCGACTGCAGTGCCGGGCAGGGAGTTTATGAAAGCCTTCGTCTGCCATCTTGCCCTATCAACAGGATCAAAATACATAGACTACGGCACCCCCTCGACAAATACAGTGAGCCACATATACAGGAACTCGAGAAACGCTTACTACTGGGGCAGTACGCACCCCTCCGGGCTCTCACTGATGTCCTACAGCCTCTATGGACTACCCTACAGGAAAGTATATGCCCCAATGTCTGGCATCAGCATGCAGGAAATGGATTACTGTAGACAATACTTCTTCGACTCAATCGAGGAACGCATTATAAGCTCAGGTTACTCTTACATAGAAGAAAACCTGTTGAACATAAGCGGCTACAACATAACCTCTAATGGAAACTACTCTCTATTAACTACGCAGGAAACCGAAAATAGCTTCGTATACGATGAACTAGTGCTTCCAAAGAAAATCATTGAACGAGAATATCCTCTAAGTACTGTGATAAAGAACATAACCCTATTGGAGCTGGCAGACCCGGTAGACCTGAACATAAGCGATTTGCCTTTGTGGGAGGGTGAGTTCGTTGATAGGTTAGTTAACAACGGCAGCTGCTGGCAATCCAACGAGAGCGCAGGCTTAAGCTATACGCACACCTTCACCGGAAACAGCGAGATAGTGGTCATCAACATCCGGCCGGTGGAGGTCATAGACTGCGACCAGGGGCTCTTCAGATTGTACCGTACCGTCAGATATGGTATAATATATGAAACCGTGTCGCCCGTGCTCCTGGATGTGGCAGATTACCCAGTAGAAGCTACGGTAAACGAGAACGTAACCGCGTCCGTGAAAATAACGAACATTGTAAACGACTCAATATCAGGGACACTATACATAGAGGACGGAGACGGTAACCGGCTGACGGAAGAAAGCATCCAGGTCAACTCCACAGAAACAAGATACTTCAACATGACCTTCACCACGCCCGCGACCGAAGGATTGAAGAGATACTATGCAGGCTACGAGGAAGGGAACCAGACTAAGACAAATCAGAGATTCACGATAAAAGTGGAGGCATTGAAGATGACGCTTCTAAGCCCGCTGAACCTCTACCCGACACAAAGCCTTAACACAAAAATAATCCTGGAAAACAAGCACCCCAACAACCTCATAGGAACGCTGAAGATATACATGGTACAGAGAGACACCTTAGAGAAGACACTGCTGGACAAACTAAACGTATCAATCCAGAGCAATGAGACTAAAACAATCCAGATCCAGAAACCCAGCCAGTATCCAGTTGGAGAATACTACATAACCGCCAGACTGTATTCTGAAGTAAACCCTGAAGGGAAAATTGTATCCAAGCCTCTCACAATAAGAGAGCTTCCACCCTACTGCGTAAACCAGGGAACCCTGACAGTCAACAACACCCAAGACATAGACGCAGTCCATAAGACTTACTGCAACGAGGATGAACTGATAGTGTTAATCAACTTAAGCAACTCAGACACAACAGGTCATGAGATAGAAGCCAGCTACGAGAACTCTTTCATTAAGGTCATAAACTCCCTGGAGGTGAGGGATATATACTGGAAGACGATAACGCACAGCCTGGATTCAAACAAAATAACCTTCATCAAGACCATACCCGAAAACACAACAGAGGAGGTGAGCATAGGAGTCGACATGAAGCACATATGCATCGGCTCCGACCCACC
Source organism: archaeon (assembly GCA_029933895.1). Taxonomy (GTDB): domain Archaea; phylum Altiarchaeota; class Altiarchaeia; order IMC4; family QMZM01; genus EX4484-2. Next base: position 31 of record JAOZNG010000078.1, on the reverse strand, counting down.
ATCCCTCGGCGACTGGATCATAAACCAACAG
>JAOZNG010000077.1 GCA_029933895.1 archaeon | reverse complement strand
TACCAGAGACTGCTATGAGAACATCATCATCCCTCATTCCCGGCGTGACGCTCTCACCTATGACATAAGCAGTCAAGCCAAGCTGGACTAGCCGCATAGCGAATGCCCTTGCAGCCAGACCGGAGCGGCCGGCGCCCATAAGGAATATCCTGCTTGCATTCTGGATTACTTCGACCATATTCTCTATCTGTCCCTCATCCAGTTGATTTATAACCTCATCCACGTGACCTACGATCTCTACCATAGCAGCCTTGACCGGCATTTTAATCCAGTATTCTCTCTAGGTTATTCTCCTATATTATACTTATGGATTAATATATTAAGAGAATGAGTGAGAAATACGCGGGCAGGAAATTCATTACAGAGTTCATGGAGGGGGAGCTTGAGCGCGATAATGAGTTCATAGGGCATATGATTACGTCAGCCAGAACACTTAAGGCCTATGATTTAACGCCAGATACTACCGGAAACATAAGCATCATGACATGTGAGGGGATGTACATAAAGTCGGGAGGTAGATCCCTTGGTGATTTAACGCCAAAAGATATTGTTTTCGTGGTAGACTATAACCCTGGAGAAAACAGGGCCCTAGTCAGGGGAGGGAAAGAGCCATCCTCTGAGACCCCCATGCACTGGCTTATCTACCATAAATTCCCGAGAGCAGGCGCCATAGTACACGTACACGACAGGGTTGTTCTGGAAAACATCAAGTCCGTGGAAAGAAAGAGGATAAAAATCACCGAAAAAGAAGCAGATTATGGGACGCTGGAGCAGGCTGATGAAGTCCTGGACGCTCTATTGTATGATGACTACGCGGTGATAAAAAACCATGGCTCTATTGCTATAGGAAACACCATAGAGGATGCCACCAGGCTGGTTATAGATGTCCACAAAAAAATCCTGGAAGATGAAAATTGACGGAGAAAGAAGGGATTACAGAACGGTCTGGATGGAAGATGATGTTGTCTGTTTAATAAACCAGCTGCTTCTCCCCCACCGCTTTGAGATATACCGGTCAAGAAGTTACACGGAAACCGCGGATGCCATAAAAAACATGATCGTGAGAGGTGCTCCAGCTATCGGGGCCACAGCCTCCTACGGTATGGCCCAGGCTGTGTTGGATTACGACGCAGGATTTGATGGTTTCAGAGCATACCTAGATAGAGTAAGTCTCTTTTTTCACGAAACAAGGCCAACAGCCCACGACCTCTTCCATGCAGTAGAGTACATATACAACAAAGTAATCGAATCAGGGGATATAACAGAGGCAAGAGAAAAAGCAATGAAGGAAAGCCTGAAATATGCAGACGATAGTGCCGTAATCTGTAAGAGGATCGGGGAGATTGGCGAGAATCTCATAGAGGATGGCATGAATGTATTAACGCACTGTAACGCTGGAGCCTTAGCCTGTGTGGACCATGGAACAGCACTCTCACCCCTAAGGATGGCGCACTACAACAAAAAAAGAATACACGTGTATGTGGACGAGACCAGACCAAGGATGCAGGGTTCAAGGCTTACGGCCTGGGAACTGCTGCAGGAGGGGATAGATTACTCGATAATAGCAGATAACGCTGCTGGATACTTCATGTCCAAGGGAGAGATTGATCTGGTTATCGTGGGAGCTGACAGGATAGCATTAAACGGTGATGTAGCTAATAAGATCGGAAGCTACGAGAAAGCTGTTGTTGCAAGAGAGAATAACATCCCATTCTATGTAGCAGCTCCCCACTCGACTATAGACCTCAAATGCGAGAGCGGGAGAGATATAGAGATAGAGGAAAGAAACAGGGAGGAGGTTCTGGGTATGTGGGGTCTCGATAGAGGGGAGGGAAGAATCCATAAAATAAGCACTTCACCAGGGGGCTCTAATACCAGAAACCCCGCCTTCGACATAACACCATCAGAGTACGTCACGGCGATAATAACAGAGAAGGGAGTGCATAGGCCAGATAAAATAAGAAAGCTGAGAAGCTAGTGTTAGATATATTCCCTCCTGAACAACTCAGAGATCTCCCTGTTAGGGGCAACCTTCAGGTTCAGTTTCGGCTCACCGTAGAATGGAGTGGAGACGATAATAAAACCCTCCTTCTCCAAGTCTCTAGCCATCTTTTCAACGTCTCTTTTATCTGCATTCAATAGCTCAGCTGCATCATTCAGCTTGATGCTCTTCTTGTCCACAATCAACCGGAAAAGCTTCATGGCCCCGCTTTTTTCATCGCCGTTCAAGACGATGTTGATTTCTTTCTTGTCTATTATCTTCTTGGATTCAAGAAGCTTCTTATTCAGCTCCTCCTGTTTTTTAACCTCCTGCTGTCTCTTCAAGACATTCTTAATCTGGCTGGCGAGGATGGAACGCCTCTCTTCACCTATCCTGTCCTCTCCCATGATTTCCGCAGTCTTCTTCTTTTTCCTAACAGCTTTTCTTTCTTCAGGAGGTGCAAGAACCTTCCCAGTTATCTTGTTTTGCTTCACGAGGTCCCTGTGTTTCTTCATGATGAACTTAAGTCTGCTTATCTCCAGCTCCAGTTCCTTCTCTTTCAGCTCCAGCATATCCATACGAGAATCAAGTTCATTCTCCTTGAACTCCAGATCAGATAATCGATTAATAAACTCTTGCTCTTCAGCTACATCACTTTTCTTGGATTTCTTCTTTTTCTTTGATTTTTTCGCCATTTGCTGATTTGCTGGCTTATCATTAATTATTAATAAAACACCGGTATAAATATATAGTATGCTATCAGAAAAGAGGGAAATGCTGGTGCTCGATACCACGCTGAGGGATGGGGAGCAGACGCCTGGTGTCTCGTTAACACCCCCAGAGAAACTGGAGATAGCGAAGGCGCTGGATGACCTTGGAGTCGATATAATAGAGGCTGGATCTGCTATAACCAGCGAGGGAGAGCGGGAAGGCATAAAATGTATCGCGAGCGAGGGTCTCAGGGCGGAAATAGCCAGCTATTCACGCATCATTCAGGGAGACATAAATCTTGCAATGAAATGCGACGTAGATTCTATATTTCTGGTGTCACCTACATCGGATTTGCACATCAGATACAAGCTGGGAATGGAGCGGGATGAGTTGCTTGAGAAAACGCTTGAATCCATCCAGTACTGCAAAGACCATGGCCTGGTAGTTGACTTATGCTGTGAGGATGGCTCGCGCACAGACATTGATTTCCTGGAGAAGCTACTTCTCTCTGCTTCAGAACAGGGCATTGACAGGTTCACTGTAGCTGACACTGTCGGCATTATGACACCTGAGAAAACAGGCGCCGTGTTCTCAAAGCTATCCGGGGTTTCAGGGATACCCTTAGGGGTTCACTGCCATGACGACCTGGGTCTGGCAACGGCAAACACGCTAGCGGCGGTATTGAATGGGGCTGAAGTGGTTAATGTGACCGTAAACGGTTTAGGTGAGAGAGCAGGTAACGCCCCCATGGAGGAAGTGGTGATGGCTCTCTCCCTTGGTTACGGAATAGAGACCCGGATTCAGAAAGAAAAACTCGGCCCTGTATCAGATCTTGTGGAAAAAATCTGTGGAATACCTGTTCCCCCAAACAAGGCCATTGTGGGAGAGAATGCGTTCACCCACGAGGCAGGTATACACGTGGACGGCATACTGAAGAAACCAGAGACCTATGAGGCAATAAAGCCGGAACTCGTCGGCAGGAGGAGGAGTTTTGTGCTGGGGAAACATGTGGGTTTGAAGTCTGTTGAAAAGGCTCTTGGGGAGCTGGACATTAAGGTGAATGATGAAACGATCAGGGAGATATCCAATAAAGTGAAATACATGGGCGATAAGGGCAAAAAAGTTACCAGCACAGACCTGGAGGTTATAGCAAGATCAGTTTTGGGGGAGGATATGGAGCACGCACTATACCTGGATGAACTGGTGGCTGTGGCAGGGAACAAGATTACTCCAACCGCCTCAGTGAAGGTTAAGATTAACGGAAACGAGGTTGTGGAATCCGCTGTGGGAACAGGACCAGTTGATGCCGCAATAAACGCTATAAGGAATGCTACAAGAGACATACCATTTGAGTTGGTTGAATACCATGTGGACTCCATCTCAGGAGGTACCGAGGCTGTGGTGCAGGTAAGCATCAAGCTTAAATCAAGGGATAGAATCATTACAGCAAGCGGAGCTGGAGCAGATATTGTTCTGGCCAGTGTGGATGCCATGATAGCAGGGATAAATTCCATAGCCCGTAGACTGGATTAACTAAAAGAAATGCCTCTACAGAAAGCATCCGAGGATATGAAATACCTTCTCGACAGGGGATACAGCAGGAATGCCTCCCTTAACCTCACAGTCAACAGATATCACCTCGATATGGGGGAGAGAAATTATCTCAGAAGGTACGTGTTCTCTGAAAACGAAATCCGGGTGCATAAATCTAAACTGATTCCTGTCAGAGAAATCAATGGTGAGAAGGTTGTTGTTGACGGATTTAATGTGTTGATAACCGTAGAGGCTGTTTTAAAAAACAGGGATCTGGTGGAGGGTATGGATTGCATCCTCAGAGACACCTCAAGGGTTTTCTCCAGCTACAGGTTTGGCTCGGAAACGAAGACGGCTTTGGGTAAGCTAATGGATTTGTTCATGGAATATGGCCCTGAAGAGGTTTTTTTTATATTCGATTCCCAGATTTCGAGGAGCGGGGAGCTCTCATCCTATGTCAGGAAAAAAATGGGGGAATCTGGTATTCCGGGGGATGCTAGAACAGCAAAAAGCGCTGACGGGGAGATTATTGAGTTAAACCATATTACAGCGAGCTCGGACAGTCACATAATAGAGTCAGTAGATAGAATCATTGACTTACCCATGGAGATTAAGCACTATGTTTTTATGTGAGTAAATAATATATTCTTTATATGCCCGCGGCAGAGATACCCTACCTTAAATCAGAGAAGATTAGAACAATCTCAAAGTTCTTCATAGGTGTTGGTGCTGTTCTATCCAGGGTTTTCTCGGGAATAGAACTTGATCTAAAGCAGGCGGGGGTGCTGGAGCATTACGCTATAACCACCAGGGAATACCTTTCCGTATGCGTTTTCCTATCCACAGCCCTTTTTTTCTCGGTCTCTGTGATAATATCTCTTGTTTTCATGAGCCTGGAGATAGAATTTGATGTGCTGGGTGATATGAGCACCTACATCTCTGGCGGTATTGTTGGCTTTGCCTTCGCATTTTTTTTGTTTTTCCAGATGATGTATTATCCAAGATCCATTATTAACAAGAGAGTGGCAGATATAGACCGGAATCTGTTGTTTGTTTTGAGGACGATACTTGTGCAGATTCGTTCCGGGATCCCTATCTTTGATTCATTTGTCACCATAGCATCAGGCGACTATGGGGGAATCTCTAAGGAATTCGCTAACGTAATCGAGAAGGTCAGGACTGGAAAGCCTGTAACAGATAGCCTTGAGGAGCTGGCAATAAGGAACCCATCTAACTACTTCAGGAGGGCTCTATGGCAGCTGGTTAACTCGATAAAATCAGGGAGCGATGTGGCAGACAACCTCGCTGTTGTAATAAAGGCATTATCCAAGGAGCAGCTCATCGAGATACGGAAATACCAGTCCACCCTGAATCCTCTCTCCATGATGTACATGATGGTTGCAGTAATAGCACCATCTCTCGGTATCACGGTGATGATTGTTTTATCCACCTTCCCTGGCATGGAGTCCATTGGAACGGAATCATCTTTCTGGGGGCTTCTTGTCATGGTGGTTTTCATGCAGCTGATGTTTATGTTTATGATAAAAACAAGGAGGCCGAACCTGATGGGTGAATAACATGGCATTATCCACTCTTTTACCGATGGTTATGCCCAAAGGGGTGAAAACAAAATTCAAGTCAATGCTTGTGTGCTCCACCATAAAAGTGGATGCAGAGAAATTACTTTCCTTCATGCTCCTCATAGGACTTCTCGCTGGGGATCTGGCTGCGGAATTGTTCATCTACTTCAAATTGCTTGGAGCAATGGAGGACCTGGTTAGTGGACTTCTGGGCTTTGCTGTCGGGTTTCTGGTTGTTGAAGCACTTTTTTACGTTTTTATAAGCATGTCAGTGG
>JAOZNG010000076.1 GCA_029933895.1 archaeon | reverse complement strand
AAGATATAAGTACGTTCAGGTATATATCCTTAAATATCTTTAAGCTGTTTTTCACCACATAATTCCATAGAATAAACAGGATGTGGACGCTTAAACATAAACCACAAGGCCTGGATGAATGCAGCATAAACAAGAAGGCAATAGAAGAGATCCAGGGAGACATCCACAGGAAACCCATACTAGTCTACGGCCAAGTCGGAACAGGGAAGACAACAATTATTGAATTAATCGCCAGGGAACAGGGTCTGGAGCTGGTGGAGATAACAGACGACAACATAATAAATGCCGTAACAGCATCCCAGAGTGCTAGTATAACAGGTAAAAAAAAGCTCATATATATCAACAACCCCGAGAACATCAAAAAAATCAGGGAGATAGGTAAACTCCTCAGCAAAACACGGAATCCTCTGATGCTGGAGACCTCAGATCCTAATTCGAGAAGGCTGAATACCATAAAAAAGAAATGCAGGCAGATAAACATTAGAAAACCGACCTCGGCTTCAGTTACCAAAATACTGGGGCAGGTATGCGAGAGAGAAGGAATAAGAGTGGAGAAGAAGCTGTTGAGGAAAGTAGCAGAGAACTCAGCGGGAGACATACGCTCAGCCCTGATAGACCTGGAAACCATAGCCAAGGAGAGAACAGAGATCAGAGAGGGAGACCTCAGCATACTAGAGCCAAGGGACAGGACAGAGGATATATATAAAATACTCTCCAGGATACTGGTAAAGGAAGACTTTAATCAGGCTGTTAAGTCTACATGGAGCCTTGACCTGCAGCCCAGGGACACCATAATGTGGATAGACGAGAACATACCCAGAGTATACAGGGAAAGGGAAGACCTCTATAGAGCATTCCAGTACCTGGCGAGAGCAGATAGATACATGAGCCGGATACATGAGAGACAGTACTGGGGATTCCTCAGATATGCAAACCCCCTGATGACTGGAGGGGTTAACGCAGCCAGGAAGGGGAAGATAAAACCCTCGTACTTCCAGTTTCCCCGCTATATTATAGAAATGAGCAAGACAAAAAAAGAAAGAGAGCTCAAGAAGAGCATAGGAGAGAAGCTCTCGCCCAGGTTGCACGCGTCCAGCAGGATAATAGCTGAACAATACATTCCATTGTATAGGACACTCCTGAAACAGGGGGAAACCAGCCCGGAGGAATTAAAGAGGAGATACCGTCTTGATTCTGAAGATATAGAGTACCTGCAGGGTTAGATAGACTCACGCTCCCATCTGCCGTAGAACAATGGCAGAATAAAAAACAACAAAGTAAGGAATGCCTCCACCTCAATTGGCAGATTAAGCTGCTGGAAAACGAATAAACCACACAGCACGCCAATGACTAAGCCGATGAATGCTCCTCCAAGCACGTCCCACGTGTTATGCACTCCCAGGGAAATCCTGGAATAAATGTAGAGCAAGGTTAACGGAATTAATATGATAAGGAACAGGGGGTTCACGAAGAAAATGAGACCCAGGCTGCCTGCTGAAAGCATGCTGTGAATCGACGGGAAACCATACTTTATGGGGCTTCCACCGTATCTTGGAACCCTCCGGGGCGTGCGGAAAATCTCTTTAAGGATTACCCCAACAACCAAGGAGACGGCAGCAAAAATAAAGATGGACGAGAACAGGTGGAGGGTCTCCTCTATCCTTTGAAGGTTCATGAAAAAAATAGCCGCCCCCAAGACAACGTAGGGGATAGCCGGCTGCTTGTCAATGAACTCATATATATCGTATTCAGCAGTCTTTGGAGGGAAAATCTCCTTCCTGAATGAAGGCGATATATATCTCAGGTATCTTGTGGTGTAGAGGGTCCTGTATTTGCAGAGGTAGTATGGCATGTAAATCATCTTCTTAAACTCCACCTTCCTGTCATAGAGGCGCTCCAGCACATTCCTCAACTCCACCGCGCTGTATTTTGGTTTATCTGCGTCGAAGTTCTCGTCCACATCCATGGAGGTGTTCAGGAAATGCTCTAAATCGAAAGACCGGTCCACATCCGGGACCCTGATGTTAGGCCGCACCCGCCCCCCACCTCCCGCATCTGATACAGCCTCATGGTGCCCAAATCCCGTGTAGTCTATCTCGCTCTCCCTCGGTTGTGGAATGTTGGAAATGTTCTTCGCGAAAACATTCAGGGTATCACCCAACTCCTCACCCATAATCTGGATAATGCTCTTCTCATCAGACTTTGACTTAGGGGAAACCACCAAACCCTTCCGCTCCAGAATCTCAAGGTGCTTGCCTTCCACATGCTTCAGGCTCAAACCCCCGTACTGTATCAAATCCAGGAGATGCTCTCTGGACTCTTCCGGTAGCTCCATGATTATCCTGAGGGTGTTGGCACTCCTCAGTTCCCTCTCCTCGATGTAGGGTATATCCGCGGTAGATAAATCCACGAAAAGCTTCTTGGATTCTTCCTCCTGGGCTCTCTTTGGCTTGCCGATGGCGTACACAGCATAGGGGAGATATCTCCGGTCAACGTAATCTATCTCTTCCTCCTCCCCTATTAAACCAAACAGCTTCCTCCTGCGCCTGGTCTTGAAGTAGTTCATAGCCTCTTTATCACCCTTTTCTGTGACAAAAATATCCTCCACTTCATAGATATCCACCTCAGGTATCAGTTCACCCAGCCGCATATCATCAACCAGTTCTATAGGCAGGGATTCAGCAAATTCCTGGGCTTCCTTGGTGAAATGGGAGGTGGTTATGAAAACAGCATGATGCGCTCTAATCTCAAGCATTTCCTCGTAGAGGTCCTCAACCTCCTCTTTTCCCACGGAAGTCATGTACCTGGTCCAGGCAACAATCCTCACCCGGTTTCCCATCCGGTTTACCGCGGAAGCCTGCCAATACCCCTCATAAACCTCGTACAGCTCATCCAGCTCCAGCCCTGATTCCTTCAGAATAGACCTTAAAACAGTCTTCAGTTTTTTTTCACTGATGTCAAGGGACTCCCAATCATCCCATTCACGGGTCTTCTTGGGAAACGTCGGGAAATCCATCCGCTTCCGTCGCCTTGAATCTGAATCACGAGGGTCCATAAGTAACTCGGGAACATGGAATAAAAAAATCAGCCCTTGCCGCAGCAGGACACCAGGATAGTGTTGAATTTGTAGGCCACCTTCAATAACTCCTCACTGGTTGCTTCCCCTGACTTGGGTATGAATTTAGCCTTTATCTCGGTGTCAGGGTCTCCGTCTATTATTACATCATAATCTTTCTGGTCGTGTATCAGGTCGTCTGCAGCCCGCATGATAACATGTTGCTTGTAAAGCCGGGGGTTTATCCGGATAACCACAAACCTCCCCCTGGGGTCTACCCTCACATTATGTATGTCAAAGTCTTCAGTCATTTTCATATACCTCTATGCCCAGCCTTCTTTTGATGTCCCTCACCTTCTTTTCGTAATCTGTTTCTTCCTTCCCCTGCGTTCTGTCCTCAATGACTCTGTCGCTGTCTGCTATAATTCTCTCGCTCTTGTCTCCGACCAGCTTGCCCTCTATCTTCTTCAATCGTTTATCGTATTTATCTATCGCGTCCTTGTACTTGTTCAGCATCTCCAGAGGCAGACCAGGTGGTGTGACTGTATCACCAGTGCTGTGGGATATTGTCTCCGCGATCTTGGACACTTCCAGAGGTAATACAATCTTGGTTGCCCTGCCCCTGGCCACTTTATCTAGGGCTTCAAGATACATGTATGTGATTGCAGGACTGGTTAGCTTGCTGCCTGCTTCTCTGATTGCGTTAATCTCGATTTTTGTCGCCTCCGCCTTCTCATGAGCCGCTAATTTAAGCTGCTCGGAGGCAACCTTCTCGTGCATGGCATCCTGCACCCTATCAGGGAATCTAACAAACGTAAGCTTTATCTTGATGACCTTAACACCCCACTCCTTGCCTGGCTCGTTGGATATATGGTTTATCCGGTCCTCCAGGCTGTGGGTTAGGTCATCCATGTGGGTTATGATGTAGTCGGATGTGGAGTTGCCGCAGTCGTGGGTTAGAGAGGAATTAATGTATCCAAGGGTAGCCTTCTTGTAGTCGTCTACGTTTAGTATAGCTGCCTTCGGGTCGGTGACGTACATGAAAATCTCAGGGGACAGAAGGAAACGCACCTTATCGCGTGTGACCACCTCCTGTGGCGGGACGGTATACACCTGTAATCGTAGATCAACCTTGAAGTATTTCTCAAGTAGAGGGAAAACAAGAGACCAGCCGGGGCCAGCTATCCGGTTAAACTTGCCCATCTTCAACACAACACCTCTCTCGTAGTCGTCGAACCTGACTATGCTGCGCTGTATATACAGGAGAATCAGGAGGGCCACGATAATGGTCTTGGTATTAATCTGGATAGCACCTAAACCAATGCTCTTAAGACCCTCAGGGAGGGGTGAGATCAGGAGAAGCAGCAATACGAGAACAATCACTACATAAAGCACATCTTGCCACTTTATTCCAAGTTCGTGTTTTTCTTCAGCGGTTATGTCAAAAGCTGTTCCCTCGGTTTTGGGTATGATGGCCATGTTAGATATTATTATAATATTTAATATATCCTTGATTGAATCGAAATAAATAACTAAGACTGAAGGTAAGACAGCACAACATTGGGCACATCATCCCTGAGATATATTCTTCCATATCCTTCAAGCCGCTGCGTCTCCTCTCTGGCAGCCACAATAAAGTACTCATCATATTTCTGGAGGATGGGAAGCCTCTTATTTATCATCCGCTCATCCATGTCGGCTGTCGGCTCCGCCACCACCTCGACGCCAATCATCCGGTGGTCATTGGACTCAAAGGATATATCCGCCAGGTCAGTGTAGTGGATCATCACCTTACTGGTGTATTTGCTTATCTCCTCCTTTATCAACTCCTGCAATACAAAGCGTTCATCAGTGTAACCTGTCTCATTCCTTATAAGGAACAGCTCAGATGTTCCGCTGAGATTCTTGAACCTCACCTCATGGAATCCAATCCTGACCAAGGCATCAATCTGCTCATTGGAAAGATTGATTTTCCTCTGAAGAAGCCTGGTGATGTCAAGGTCAGGTACACCCTCCCGCTTCACCTCCATAACCTCTGCCTCATGCACCATCTCAATCAACTCATCAGGGTTAGTGGTTATAATACGATGCTCCTCCGGAGACGCCTTAATCCTTATAGGAGCCCTCATAGGGCCAAGAATCAGGAGAGCATTCCCTATCCCCGCAGTCTGCAGGAACCTCTGTTCCTTCTCGTTTAACCTGAACCTGTCCGTGAGGTCATGTATAATCGAGGGATCCTGTTTCATCAAAATCTTGGTGGCCGTGTTACTTAAGACAGCCCTACCAGCCCGGGAGGTTAAAACATCCTCCACGTCCTGGGTTATCATCACCAAACCCAGGTTGAATTTACGGCAGGTTTTCACGATACGCAGAATGTACTCTCCCTCATCCCCAGCCGACAAAACAGTCCACGCCTCATCCACCACCAGAATCTTCCTCTTCCGGGACTTCTTCATCTCGCTGTAAATAAACTCCAGAAGGAGGAACATCATAGTTCCTTTACCAACATCAGGGGTGTCCTTTATGTTGAAGGTAATCACCCTGTTGTCCATGTTAATCTTTGTCTGCTGGTTAATGAATCTAAGAGGTCCGGTAACGTAACTCTTCAACCTGTTAGCGATTTTCATCGACGGCCTGTAGATTATGTCCTTATCCGATTTAGTTAAGGGAAGAACCTGGTCATAGAGGTCGCCTATTACGGGCGGTTTCTTAGACCACGTCTTGGGGTCCTTGGTTATGCCTATCCCGTCATAGGTTGCATCTATACAATCGTCCAGCACAGCCCTCTCGCCCTCATCCATTTCACCCATCAAAACCCGGAAAAAGGATAAAAGGGATAGTTTTTTCTCGTCAAGTGTCTGCTCCAGCAGGTCGAAGGGATTCAACACAGTATCAGAGCCGGGAGCAATCACTATAGTCTTCCCGCTGAACGTCTTCGCGAAATCCGTGTACTCCGCCTGTGGATCTATAACATTAATGTCCACGCCCTCCAGGAACTCCCTCATAAGAGAAAGTTTAATACAGTAG
>JAOZNG010000236.1 GCA_029933895.1 archaeon | reverse complement strand
GGTTTGAATGGTCACACCGGGGGCTTCGCCCCCGGTGTGGGGGAATCTATTGTTTTCTTTCTCCCCGGGGGGTGGGTCCTCAAAGCTGTCTCAGTTCTCTCTCTATATCCTTCAGGTCATAACAAATAGCACCCTCAGATTTTGATGAGAAGGATTTTGCGAATATGGCGTACTCCATCCTTCCACTCCACTTGATCCTCTCCGCCTTCTTTCGTAGCTTCTCCAGAGCGGAGTTCGCATCCACGCCATCACTCCACTTGCACTCCGCCACAAGGAGTGCATCCTCTGCAACCCCCACAATATCTATCTCCTCCCCCTTGTGCCACCATCTGGTGAAACTCCCGTATTTACGGAATGGGGAGAGGCTCCCCGTTCTCATAAGATGGAAGATCAGCTTCTCAAATTTGTATCCGAAATAGGTGCTCTTCTCCCTTCTGAATATTGAGAGAACCTTCTCCACATTCCCCATCTCAAGATCAGCGCGGTTGAAGTAGACAAATCTGAACCAGAAATCCACAAACGGGTCAGATATCTCGTACACCCCGCCCCTCTTCTTTCCGAAGGGGAGCACGTGCTCCACGAAACCGGTCTCCCGGAGGGTGTCCAGGTATTTTGTTATGTTGCTCTTGTCCATGCCAGTTGCGGAACAGAGCTTTCCCACGGTCCTGTAGCCCTGAGAGATGTACTTTAGGATCAGGCGGTATATCCTGGATTCCCTGAACTCCTGGCGCAGCAGAATGAGAGGCTCGTCGTAGAGGTTCATACCCTTTGTGAGGATGACCTCCCTGATGTTCTCCTCAAGGGACCTGCTCTGATCGTAAAAGTTTAGGTAGTAGGGTATGCTGCCGAAGACGTAGTAGACCTCAGCGGAAAGTCTGATATCGCCGAAAATCTCGTATATTGTTCTGAAGTGGAACGGCTGAAGCTTCCAGACGTTCACATTCCTGCCGTAAAGAGGGCTTCTGTACCCCAGCACATCGTTCTCCATCATTGATAGGGAGGAGCCAGAGAGAATGAGCATTACATTTGTTTTTGAGAGGTTCTCATCCACAACCTTCTGAAATGTAGAGAGGAGGCCCCTGTTTATCTCCAGAAGGTATGGGAACTCATCCAGTGCAAGCACAAACCTCTCTCCCCCGAAATCCGCATATTTAAAGAGGTCGCTTAAGCTCTCCACCTCAATCTTTTCATAGTACTCCCTTCCCAGGGTCCTTGCAAAGCACTCCTTGAAATATCGTATGTTCTCCCTTAAACTCTCGTTGGTCAGAAGGATGTAGCAACCCCTCTTGTTCTCCATAAACTTCTTGATGAGTTCGGTCTTTCCAACACGTCTTCTGCCGTATATAACCACAAGTTTGAACCCCTCTTCACCGTGGATCTTCTCAAGGAAACGGAGTTCTTCTTCCCTGTTCAGGAACTGTGGTATCATAATTAGTATAATCTCTTTACCATACTTAAATGTGTCGGGTAAAAGGTGATATATGCACATCCAGAAGTTTATCAGGAGGTGAGGGAATATTGGTTGTCTATCACCCCGGGGGTGGGTGGA
>JAOZNG010000075.1 GCA_029933895.1 archaeon | reverse complement strand
GTTATACGCAATCATGGAGGAAGAGCATTTGGTGGTCTTAAAGGGGTGTGCGTTTGCCTTCTCAAATAGTTTACAGTTTGGTATTTATCACCGCTACGGGTATTATATTTAGAGATTTTGTTCTCTTATTATAGTTGATTTCAACTTCAATGTTGTACACTTCCTTTATGTTATCTCGGGTAAGAACATTTTGAGGTTTCCCTATAGAATATATTCTGCCTGTGTTGAGAAGCACCAGTCTATCGCAGTATCTACTTGCCAGATTAAGATCATGTGATGTCAAAATTACTATCAATTTATTTTTTCTGGCTAACTTTTTAATCAATTCCAAAATTTCTAATTGGTGATTTATATCTAAATGTAATGTGGGCTCATCCAGCAATAAAATTTTTGGTTCCTGTGTTAATGCCCTTGCAATGATCACCCGTTGCCTCTCGCCCCCACTGACTTCATCTATCAACCTATCAGCGAGATGCAGAGTTTTCGTTATTTTCATAGCTTTTTTCGCAATCTCAATATCCTCCGGTGTTTCTCTATCCAATCTACCTAAATGAGGAGTTCTGCCCATCAAAACTATATCAAAAAGTGTGAATGGAAAACGTATTGTAGAGTTCTGCGGGACAACAGCGATTTTTTTAGCAATATCCTTTCTATCCAATTCTAATATATTTTCTCCGTCAATAAATACCGTCCCCACTTTAGGTTTTAACGCCATGTTAATGCATCGAAGAAGTGTTGTTTTTCCTGAGCCATTAGGACCGATAACACCCAAGACTTCCCCCTCATTCACCTCAAATGTAATATCATCTAATGCCTTGACACTATCGTAAAAAAAGGTAATCCCATTAATATTAAGTTTCATCTCACCACCCTGTAACTCTCTTCCTTTTTCTTAGGAGGTATAAGAAAAATGGAGCGCCAAAGGACGCCGTAATTATGCCTACGGGGAGTTCTGTTGGCTGAATAATAGTTCGCGCTAATGTGTCGGTCCATATCAGGAACATCGCTCCCACTAAGCATGAAGATGGTATTAAAATACGATGGTCTGGGCCTACAATAATCCTCATAATGTGCGGTATTATGAGCCCTACAAACCCAATAGTGCCACTCACTGAAACCGCAGCAGCAGTTACCAAAGATGCAAAAATCAAAATAATCTTCTTAACAGATTCCACATTTATGCCCAAATCCAAAGCATGGTCTTCACCCATCAAGATGATGTTCAGGTCGCGACTAAAAAACATCATAGCTCCAACACCCAGAAGGGTTAATGGAAACGCAATAGCCACTTTATCCCAAGAACTAGCCCAAAATCCCCCCATCAACCAGAAAACTATGCTACGGAGCTCTTCCCCGGCGATATATTCCATAAGAGATACTTGTGCTGCAAAAAAGGTACCTACTGCGATACCTGCAAGTAGGAGAGTTTCCATGTGAACCCTTCCCTCTACCTTTGCGAGATTGTAAACCAAGAATATTGTGATGAGTGCAAAGATAAAGGCCATATATGGAACAGCAAAAACACCTGTTCCAAGACTAATTCCCAAAACAATACTTAGTGACGCACCGAATGCTGCTCCTGAAGATATACCAAGAATGTATGGAGAGGCCATAGGATTTTTAAATAATCCCTGCATCGCACAACCTGCGACGGCAAGAGCCGAGCCGACTAATGCACATAATAGTATCCTTGGTAGGCGTACTTTCATTACAATTATGCCATAATTATCCGGCCAGGATTGAGGAAATAGGAATAATATTTTAAACACTGTAGTCATGGGTATGTCTACAGGACCAATAGAAAGAGCAAATATTATTGATAAAATAAGTCCGAGTGCTAAACAAATGATCGTTAACGACCACCGGAGGCGTTTCTTAGTGTACAGCTCATCTATATTTATCCGTTTCATTTTATGCCACACGCACGCTTTTATATCGTATATCTCTGGTATGTAGGTTGGAATAATCCTCGACGGACAAACAAGAGGATGTGACATGTTTGAGATGTTTTCTTGCAATATTTTCCGCTTCTTTTACTTCATTATATGTTGGTCTTCGCCAGGGTGAATTCGGAACGGGTACATATCCTATTATATGATATGGAATGTTCGGATTTATTTCTGCAATGAACTGGGCGACCTTCTCAATTTCATCATGACCGAAAAGATTGGGTATTAAAATACTGCTTGCATCTATTTCTATGCCTCTATTGTAAGCCTTTTTAAAATTCTGCAGAACTGGTAACACAGACTTTCCACCAGTATATTTTCGATGAAGCTTATCCGAAACTGTTCGTATACTTACACACCATGCGTCGATGTTTTCTGGGGGCATACATGAACCGTTTGAGTGACCTATCTTTGTATAAACACCTAATTGATTGTGAGCAAACTCTGCAATCTCAGCCAATCCCGGGTATGTTGTTGGCTCGCCACCAATGAAATGTATCCGTTCTAAGTCCAAACTGCTAAGTACTTCTTTAATTCGATCTATGCTCAAAAATTTATCTGGCTTTACATTGCTTTTCAATTTATACGAACACCACGCACAGTTGAAATTACAACCGTAGTTATAGAGATTGGCCCTTTTGAACCTCTCTGAATAAGTAATCTTATAGATCGCCATTTTTACCACCTTCAGTCAAATAAATCAGGATGGAACCATTTGGCAAATTGCTCTAATCCTTGTACCAACCTCGGATTTGACGTTACGAGATTCGTATCTATCTTGTAAATTCGATCATTCTTAACCGCATTTATATTCTGCCATCCCTCTCTATTTTTTACTTCGTCTATTGATGCACCATAGCTGACTATCACAATCACGTCGGGGTTTCTTTCAATGATGTACTCGCTATTTAGGATTGGATATCTTACGGGTTCGTCGGCAGCAAGATTGATTCCGCCAGCCATGAATATAAGTTCATTAGTAAACGTCCCGGGCCCCACTGTTTTCATAGGTGTGCCAAGCTCATAATATACCAGTGGTCTTTGAGTCTTATTAAGGTTATCTGTTATGTCCGTTATAGCGTCTATTCTACTTTGCATCTCGGCGGTAAGATTTTCAGCTTCCGATGTTTTACCAATAATCAATCCTATCATGCGAATTGTGTCTATAACCTCATTAACAGAGCCCGGATCAATATACACAACGGATATTTCATCTTCCAAGCTAATTAAGGCGTCTCTTGAATATGGCCACGCAAATAAAACATCCGGCTTTAAACCTATAATCATTTCTAAATTTGGTGAGCTCCCACTACCCACCTCTGGTACCTCCTTAACCTCGTCAGGATATTTGGAATATTTATCCCTGCCTACAACTTTATCCCCCGCACCTAGAGCATATATTGTTTCTGTTGCCGATGATGCTAGCGAGACAATTCTTTGTGGGGTATGTGGTATGGTTACTGTCCTACCAATACCATCAATTATTGTGATTGCACCAGTTGTTGTCGTTGTTCCTTCCTCAGTTGACACACCAGCTAATATATACCCGCCACCAAATGCGGCAACGATCAACAGGGCTACTAGTACCCACATACCAATTTGTTTCTTTGCGGTTTGCGTCATTCTTTCACCACCGTAGCAACTTTCTGCTATCCGTAACACGGAGATACATCAATAGTATAAATGGTTTGCGTAGCAAAGTTTGTATATCGGTAGCACGAACATCCTGTGGAAGTACTACCATCTCTGTAAAAAGAATTGGTGCGTCATTTGGGCCGGAACTTTTGAATATCACTCCAGACAGTACTCCGTTTGGGGTGTTTATCAAGCGGGTATCAGGCACACTTCGTTGTGCTCGTTCGACCCAAATTTTCGCCCATGGCGAAAACTTTAGATAACCGCCAACCGCCAAAAGAAAGCCTGTAATTCATTATGGGAGTAGGTGGACAGTTTTAACCAAGCGTGATCGAGGAGAGCCCTCTTACAGAAACAATAAAATCACCCCGAGCAGGCCTGAAGGGGGAGGGGTTCAGGCCAGAGGAGGGGCGTAAGGTGGGAGTTTAAATCTCCGGGGGGAAGAAAACAGAGCCGCCAATCAACGTTTTTCCATGTAGGACTCAATCAGCTTAAGATCTCCTCTAAGCGTCAGAAAGAGGGGGATAGGTAAGAGCATAACCCTTCCCTGTCTTGCGAAGCTGTCTCTGGTCAGTATTACCCCGAAGGGGCTCCCGAACCTCTCAACGAACCTCTCCACAACCCCAACGTCTCTCCTGTGGGGCTCAGAGGTGTATTTCACCACCACAGGAATCACGCCCTCCCCGTATCTGACGACGGCATCTATCTCCTTCGAACCCCTCCTGAAGAAATAGGAGTACCCCAGTGTCTCCAGAACGTAATTCTCCACCATCCTCCCAAAGAGTTGGGGGGGCGGGTCGGAGCTGAGAAAGGCACTGGTCAGTGTGGGGTGTGCAGGGTAGGCTCTCTTCAGCCTCCTCACGGACCCAGCAAAACTTCCTGAGTAGTTGTACTTGAGGGAGAGGATGAAGCTGTCCGCCATATAATAGATGTATTTGGAGATGGTCTGCCTCGTTACGTGGAAGATGTCGGCGAGATTCTCGTAGCTGAGCAGCATTCCCGGGTGCGTACAAATGAGCCTGAGGATCTCCTTCAGGGCTGCTGGGTTGGATATGGAGTATCTTTCGGGGATATCCTTCATCACCACGTTGTCCACAATGCTCGCGTTGAGGAAATACTTAAGGAGCTCTCCCTCCATTCCTATGGTCTCTATGAACCCCCCCTTCACCACTGCATCCTTGAAGGACTCGTTCAGCTTGTCCTCCCTCACAACGTACTCTGCATAGGTCTGTTCAAGGTCCCCGGTGGGGATGGGGACCTCTCTGCCGGAGAAGTGGAGGAACTCCGTGAAATCCAGCACGCCGATCCTTATGGGGATAATCCTCCCGGCTAGGGATTCTCCCCCGCTGCGGGCTATCTCAAGGGAGGCGCTTCCGGAGAGGATTATCTTGTAGTCCGGGTGGAGGTCGTAGAGGAGCTTTACCCTGTTGGCCCAGTCTGGATGCTTCTGTATCTCGTCCAGGAAGAGGTACACCCTTCCCTTCTTCACCCCGGGGAGGCTTCTCATGTAGGTCTTTATCAGGTCCCTTATGCTCTCCACCCTCTCGTCAAAGCTGAAGTAGAGTATGTTTCTGGGGGGGGTTCCCTCTTTCAGTAGATAGTCTATCATCTGGTACATCAGGGTGGTCTTTCCCGTGCGCCTAAGGCCTACTAGAGATATGATCTGGCGGGGCTTCAGAAGTTCAAGGAGTTTATCCAACACCTCCCGGGGGGACTCCCTGCGGAGGCTTAGAGGGACGCTCCCGCTCTCCCACCACGGGTTCATTTCTGAGAGAACCTCTAGGTCCATAAACCCCGATAGGTCTTCTTTTACTTAAAACTATGTTAACTCTGCTTAACATAAATACCAGCTTAATGTTAACCACCCTTAACAGAGCTACCCACGATCAACAGACAGCCCCGAGCAGGCCTGAAGGGGGAAGGGTTCAGGCCAGCGGAGGGGCTTAAGGTGGGGGTGAAAGGTGGGTATCTACCCCACCCGGGGGGCACTTCACTTCTTCTATGTGAATTCCCCCTGAGGGGGGAGGTTAACAACTTTTCACAAAAGTTTTATTAAGTAGTTACTGGAATAGGATAACAAAACCTCAGGTGGTGTCATGGCAAGAACAGAAGACGACATCAAGCTGATAATGAAGGAACTGAAGGAGATCAGAAAAGATCTGGAATACATAAAGGAGCATATGCTGGACGTAGACCGCATACTGACGGAAGAGGAAGAGGCCCTTGTTCTCAGAGCGGAGAAGGAGTATGAAGAGGGAAAGAGCGTGCGTCTGGATGATGTAAAGAGGGATCTTCTGTGAATTACGAGGTGCACCTCAGCAGCAACGCGTACAGTTTTCTAAAGAGGTTGGAGAAGGGGTACAGAACACGGATAATTGGTAAACTGGAGATGTTATCCAGAGAGCCTTATATGAAGGGTGTGAAGAAGATTGCAGGGAGAAAGGAGAGCCTGTTCAGAGTTAGAGTAGGCCCTTACAGGATACTGTATGAAGTCCTTGAAGAGAAAAAGGTAATTCTGGTGATCAAAATAGACAAGAGATCCAGGGTTTACAGATAGCTCCCAGTTTTTCTTCTTAAATCCCCCCAACCCCGGGGCCCC
>JAOZNG010000074.1 GCA_029933895.1 archaeon | reverse complement strand
AGGAACACATGATGCGATTACAGGCCGACTTCGAGAACTACCAGAAACATGTGGCAAGAGACCAACAAAAAATTATCAAGACAGCTAACAAAGATCTGGTGAAGGATCTGCTGGACACAGTAGACAACCTTGAATCAGCAATCACCTCACTGAAAAAAAAAGACAGGGAAGGAGCTAAGGGCCTGGAATTAATCTACGGAAACCTCATGAAGACCCTCCAGAAACATGGCCTCAAGAAAATCAAGGCGGTGGGGGAAAAATTCGACCCATACTATCATGAGGTGGTGATGCAGGAGCCCTCGGAAAAAGAGGAGGGAACCATTCTGGAGGAACTCCAGAAGGGATACACTCTGAACATGAATGTCATAAGGCATTCGAAGGTGAAAACAGCTAAAAAGGTGAATGAAAAAAATGGCTAAGGAAAAAATCATAGGAATAGATTTAGGGACAAGCAACTCGCAGGCATCTGTTATGATGGCAGGGAAGCCGGTAATCATCCCATCAGCTGAGGGAGCTACCGTGGCAGGTAAGATGTTCCCATCGGTTGTTGCCTTCACCAAAGATAAACAGTTGCTGGTAGGGCAGCCAGCGAAGAGACAGGCAGTGTCCAACCCAGAGGGCACCGTGTTGGAGGTGAAGAGGAAGATGGGGACAGACTATAACTACAAAATCTACGGCAAAACATACACCCCCCAGCAGATATCTGCCTATATACTCCAAAAAATTAAGGCAGATGCTGAATCCTTCCTTGGAGAAAAGGTTAACAAGGCAGTGATTACTGTGCCCGCATACTTCGACGACAACCAGAGGCAGGCAACGAAGGATGCGGGAGAGATCGCAGGCCTTGATGTTGTCAGGATAATAAATGAGCCAACTGCTGCATCACTCGCCTATGGAGTGGACAAGGGAGAAGAGGAGCACATCATACTCGTCTTCGACTTTGGTGGGGGGACACTCGATGTCACAATACTGGAGTTCGGTGGAGGCGTGTTCGAGGTTAAATCCACCTCCGGGGACACAAAGCTGGGTGGAGCGGACATGGATGAGGCTCTCATGAATTACGTGATAGAGGAGTTCAAGAAGGAATCAGGGATAGACTTAAGGAAGGACGGCATGGCAGTCCAGAGAGTCAAGGAGGCCTCAGAGAAGGCCAAGATAGAGCTCTCGGGGGTGCTTGAGACAGAGATAAACCTGCCCTACGTGACAGCCGACGAAAGCGGGCCCAAGCACCTGCAGATGAAAATCACACGCGCCAAGCTGGAGGACCTGATCAAGCCCATAATAGATAAATGCGGTGAACCAATCGACAAGGCCATAAAAGAAGCCAAGGTATCCAAGGACGAAATAACAAAGGTCATACTCGTTGGGGGTCCTACAAGAATGCCAATAGTCCAGAAGTTCGTGGTAGACCACGTGGGAAAGAAAATCGAGAGAGGAATCGACCCCATGGAGTGTGTTGCCATGGGGGCGGCAATCCAGGGAGCGGTGCTGGCTGGGGAGATAAAAGATATTGTGCTCCTGGATGTGACACCCCTCACCTTGGGAATAGAGACGCTGGGTGGTGTAGCCACCCCCCTGATTCCAGCTAACACAACCATACCCACAAAAAAAAGCCAGATATTCACAACAGCAGCAGATAGCCAGACGGCGGTGACAATAAACGTGGTGCAGGGGGAGAGACCGATGGCCAAGGATAATACCAGCCTAGGGCAATTCAACCTGGTCGGTATCCCTCCAGCTCCAAGGGGTGTTCCACAGATTGAGGTAACATTCGACATAGACGCTAACGGCATATTGAATGTTTCAGCGAAGGACATGGGTACAGGCAAAGAACAGAAGATCACCATCACAGCATCCACTAAGCTGTCCAGGGATGACATTGATAGAATGAAGAAGGAGGCGGAGCAGCATGCAGAAGAAGACAGGAAGAGGAAGGAGGAGATAGAGTTAAGAAATAACGCCGACTCACTGGTTTATGAGACAGAGAAGTTTATCTCAGACTACGGGGACAAGATTAATCCAGAGATAAAATCCAAGATTGATGCAGCATTAAAAGACCTGAAGGAGGCTATCTCTAAGGAAGATTCTGGAGATATAGAGGCTAAGATGGAGGCGCTCTCCAAGGCTAGCCAGGAGGCTGGAGCGTCAATCTATCAGCAGCAACAGCAGGCCCAGGCTCAGGCGGAACACAAGGCTAGTGAACAACAGACATCTGAATCCGGTGAAGAAGAAGGCGAGAAGGTTGTTGATGCAGACTACGAGGTAGAGGATGACGGGAAGAAGGAATAATGAAAAAAGATGTCTTCCGGCTTTCAATTAAGGGGGTGGATGATAGATACCGAAGCCTTCTTGAAAAAAAACCCCAGTACAGGGGTTGGGTTACCTTCAGGGCAGCTAAGAAGGAGCCAGTCTATAACTGGTTCCACTACAAGGAGGGCTTCTCTCCACAACTGGTGTGGTCTCTTATGGAGGAAATGGGGGTGAAGAGAGGTTCCTCCGTAATAGACCCCTTCTGCGGTACCGGCACAACACTACTGGCCTGCAGGGATGAATCCATTAACTCTCTTGGCTTCGACATCCTGCCGTTGAGCGTTTTCGTCTCCAACACGAAACTGCAGACAGGCTACGACATGCGACAACTTAAGGAAAAAATCAGGGAGTTAACCTCCCTCAACTTCGACAAAAAAAAGAGGAGGTGGCCTGAGATCAGGTTCTTTAACGTGGAAAAGGCTTACTCCAGGTATGCTTACTCCGACATCCTCTTCTACAGGGATAAGATATTGGAGGAAGAGGATGAGAGAACAAGAAACTTCCTCTTTCTGGGGCTTTTGAGTATAGTCATCGGCTGCAGCAACATAAAAAAAGACGGTGGTGTGTTGAAGATAATAAGGAGGAGACACACCCCTCCAGTGAGGGTGTTGTTAAAGAACAGGCTGAGGAGGATGTATGGGGACCTGAAGAATAGAAAAGCAATCCCTGGTGTGGGGGCGGAGGCAATGCTGGGGGATGCCAGGAGCCTGCCAGTAGATGATAACTCATTCCATGCATGCATCACCTCACCACCTTACCTGAACTGGGTTGACTACACCAAGGTTTACGCTATTGAATTATCCCTGCTTTTAAACTCTGGATATGAATTAAGGAAACTGCGCAAGGAAACCATGAGATCCCATGTCGGGTCCAGGAAGGGAAGAAAGAAACTCTCTGAATCTATGAAATTGTCTGGGATTATGGACCTGCTCTGGGAGAACCCTGACCCAAAGAAGAAACCGGAGGTTGTGGTGGATTATTTCATTGATTTAAGAGAGTCCCTGAAAACAATCCATAAATCGCTGGTTGAGGGTGGCAGGGCGGCATTAGTAATATCCAATACATGTATGCCCTCACTCACCATAGACTCTGACCTAATCACGGCAGAGCTTTCGGAGAACCTTGGATTTAATGTCGAGAGGATTCTTGTATCCAACGTCCGGTGGTGTGCTGTTGGGGGCATAAGAAAGGAGAGACCTGTGAGGGAGAGCATAGTCATACTAAAGAGATGAACCTTTTTATACATTAAGGTATAATATAATTATACTAAGTGGTAAGAAATGTTTAAACTAAAAAGTAGGATTGGACCGAAGGGGCAGGTTGTAATACCTAAACCAATAAGAGACAACCTTGGATTTGAACCTGGAAGAGACGTTTATTTCTATGTGCATAAAAACGAGCTAATACTTGAAAAGAAATCCGGCGAAGAAATCCTGGATGAATTTATCGAGGAGATAGAAAAGAAAAAACCTCCCAAGAACATAGACTGGGATAGATTACATTACTCACAATTTAAGAGAAAATGAAATATCTAGACGCAAACGTTTTCATCTATGCTGCATTATATACTGGAAAAAAAGCAGAGCATGCTCGGAAAATATTAAGGGAGATGGTTGAGGGCGATGTGGCTATTACCTCAACCCTAACGATAGATGAGGTTGTCTGGGCTGTATGGAAGGAATCAAACAGAGAGAAGGCGATAAAGGAGAGTGTTAGACTCCTTGAACTCCCGAATCTGAAGGTGCTATCTGTGGACGCAGAGGATGCATACTCCGCATTGAACCTACTGGATAAATACCAGAAACTAAAGCCAAGAGATGCTATTCATCTGGCGGTCTCACTTCGCGCAGGAGTATTCAGGATTATCTCCGATGATTCTGATTTCGATGATGTGGATGATATAGAAAGGGAGAAACTCTAGGATGGCGAAGAGAGATTACTATGAGGTTCTTGGCGTAGAACGGGATGCCAGCAAGGCGGAAATAAAGAAGGCCTATAGGCGGCTTGCCAGGAAATACCACCCTGATGTCAACAAGGAACCTGACGCTGAAGAGAAATTCAAGGAGCTATCGGAGGCCTATGAGGTTTTAGCCGATAAAGATAAGAGAGCGAACTATGACCGATTCGGTCATGCAGGAGCCAGGGAAGGCTTCACGGGAGGGGGTTTCAGCTGGAACGATTTCTCACACTTCGACGACATATCCGACATATTCGGCAGGGATTTCTTTGGGAGGGATATCTTCGACGTCTTCTTTGGTGGTAGATACAGGAGGAGGACATCAGCGAGGCGGGGCTCTGATTTAAGGTTTGATTTATCCATAGACTTGGAGGATGTCATCTATGGTGCCAGGAAAGAGATCAGGGTGGAGAGGACGGAGTCATGCAATAAATGCAACGGCTCCGGTGCCAGAGACGCTAACTCCATAAAAACATGCGACCAGTGTCAAGGAACTGGTAGAGTTAAGAGACAGCAGAAGACTCCTTTTGGCAGCTTTGTTACCGTGACCACATGCGGTAAATGCCACGGAAAGGGAAGGATTATAACAGAACCCTGTGATAAATGCCACGGCTCCGGCAGAGTCAGGGCCAAGAAAAAAATTATGGTGGAGATACCGAAGGGTGTGGAATCAGGCTACTACCTACTGCTGAGGGGTGAAGGTGATTCCGGCGTTAACGGCGGATCACCGGGTGATTTATATGTGGTGATAAAGGTGAAACCACACAAACTCTTCAGGAGAGATGGCAGTGATTTACACTATGAGCTGCCTGTAACCTTCTCCCAGGCCGCTTTAGGAGATGAGGTGGAGGTCCCCTCCTTTGACGGAGTTGTGAAGATGAAGATTCCATCTGGCACACAGACGGGTACAGTCTTCAGGTTGAAGGATAAAGGCGTTCCCATATTGAACTCAAACCAGAGAGGTGATGAAATGGTTAAGGTGAAGATTTTAACTCCTGAGAAATTAAACAGCAGGCAGAGGGAGTTATTCCATGAACTAGCTGAGATGGAAGGCAGTCCGGTGCAGCAGGGTGATGGATTCCTCGATTCCTTCCTTAATGGGATAAAAAAGAGGTTGTCGTGACTTTTAAGCCCTGGATTCATAGATATAGTATAAAATGTCTCTTGTGGATGAGAAAATCAGGGCGTTGAAGCAGGACTCCCCTAAGGCCTTAACTGGTTTGGTGGTTTCCCTGGCAGTTGTTGCCGTATTGATTGTTATTGTTGCCTGGTTCTTTTTTGGATACAGTTACGGAATAGTTCGCGTCTCCACGGGCACCATAGAGGAGGCTGCATCCTCTCTGATGCTTTATTTAATCTAGTTTCTCTATCATCTCGTTTATGTACCTTATTCCCCTCTCTAGGAGATTCACTCCCCTCTCTGTGATGGTGTAGTATTTCCTCTGTCTCTCCTCCTCACGCCATTCAGTGTCCACGTACCCATCCTTCAGCAGCTTGTAGAGTATCACGTAGGCGCTGACTGTGCCTATCTCGAAGCCGAATCTTTCCTGGATGTTTTTGTTGATCTCGTAGGCGTACATTGGTTTCTCTTTCAGGAGTCTGAGGATATATATCCAGAGGTTTTCTGTGGTGGTTTTTTTCTTTAGCCTTTTGAGTGGTTTATCCATGTCTACCATTTTACTGATTCAATGTTTTATAGTTATAAAATATTTATTTAATAAAAGCTATATACTTACATGACTAAAGAAATCAAGGTAGCACTGGTAGGGGTGGGAAACTGTGCATCATCCCTTGTGCAGGGGATTGAATACTACAAAGATGTGGACGGAAACGACCCCCTGATCCCGGGACTAATGCACAACATCATGTCAGGCTATAAACTCTCTCACATAAAATTCGTGGCTGCATTCGATATAGACTCAAAGAAAGTTGGCAGGGATTTATCTGAGGCAGTCTTCAGCCACCCAAACT
>JAOZNG010000073.1 GCA_029933895.1 archaeon | reverse complement strand
ATTTTTTATTTATTGAATTTCTATTGGAGAAGGGGGTGGTGGAACTTGAATTCTAGAACCAGAATCTGGCCGGATAAGTTCAGATTAGATGACAGGGTTATAGTTATCACGGGAGGCGCAGGATTAATAGGGAAAGAACTCTGCAAGGGGTTTTCTCAGGCAGATGGAGAGGTGATTATAGCGGATATAGATGATGACGGAGGGAGAAAACTGGAGGAAGAGATTACTGACGAGGGTAATAAGGCACTCTACTGTAGGCTCGACATAACATCTGAGGAGTCCATAGATGAATTAATTAAATTATGTGAGAGGAAACATGGAAGAATTGATGTTTGGGTGAATGCAGCGTACCCGAGAACAGATGACTTAAACACGAAATTTGAGGAAACACCCGTCACTTCATGGAAGAAAAATGTGGATATGCATCTCAACAGCTGCTTTATATGTTGCCGGAAAATAGCGGAGTATATGAAAACAAGGAAGGGGGGGAGTGTAATCAACTTCGGCTCGATTTATGGTGTTTTAAGCCCAAAATTTTTTATATACCGGGATACCGGTATGAGTTCTGCAGGGGTTTATTCCGCAATCAAGGGAGGAATCATTAATTTCAGCAGATATCTGGCTGCATATTACGCCCCATACGGCATCAGAGTGAATGTTGTCTGTCCCGGCGGGGTGTTCGATAACCAGAATCCTCTGTTCGTTGAAAGATACGGCAGGAACACGCCGCTGGGGAGGATGGCTAAGGCAGAGGAAATCGCCGGCCCAGTAATGTTTCTGGCATCAGATGCAGCCTCATATATAACCGGACATGTCTTGATGGTGGATGGAGGCTGGAGCATCTGGTGAACCAGTTTCAGAATTTACATGAAAATCCCTATGAAAAATGAAAAAAGTCAGGGTTATTGCAAGACTTGATGTAAAGGGGCCGAATGTTATTAAGGGGGTTCACCTTGAGTGTCTGCGGGTAGTTGGAAGACCCGGAGAGTTAGCAGAAAAATATTATGTATCTGGAGCAGACGAACTTATTTATATGGATATTGTTGCAAGCCTTTATGGAAGAGAAAACCTTCTCGGTATCGTTAATGAGGCATCGGACAGGATATTCATTCCCTTCACGGTGGGAGGTGGGATAAGAACAGTAGATAATATAAAAGAATTTCTGAAGGCTGGAGCAGATAAGGTGGCGATAAATACTGCGGCAACAAAAAATCCTGAATTGATACGGGAAGCTGCAAGAATGTTTGGCTCTCAATGTATTGTTGTGTCAATAGAAGCTAAAAAAATCGGTGATGGGAGATGGGAGGCATATACCGATAACGGCAGAGAAAAAACAGGTCTTGATGTGATAGAATGGGCTGAAAAAGTAGAGGATATGGGTGCTGGCGAGATCCTTTTAACATCAATAGATATGGAGGGAACAAAAAAAGGATTTGATTTAGGACTTATAAGGGAGGTCTCAAAGAACATATCTATTCCATTAATAGCGAGTGGAGGTGCAGGAAACATTTATCATGTAGGTGACTGCATTACAAAAGGAAAAATTGATGCTGTTGCAGTGGCTTCAGTGCTTCATTATAATCTTCTAACAATAAAAGAAATCAAAGAACATCTCTCAAGTCAGGGGATCCCGGTAAGAAAAATATGAAAATCAATGTAACCAAAGCACCGGATGTTAGCATTATTGATTATGGAATAAATAATCTGAAGAGTGTAAGTAAGGCATTTGAAAAAATTGGCAGAACATACAGGATTATTGATGAACCAGATGATGTTTTTTCAGCTCAATCCCTTATATTACCCGGTATCGGGGCATTCGGAGACGGCATGAATGCACTCAGAGAAAAGGGGTTAATAGAGCCGATAAGACAGAGAATCAGGGAGGGGACTCCTATTCTTGGCATCTGTCTTGGTATGCAGATGCTTTTCACTGAAAGCGAAGAATTTGGGTTACACAGGGGATTAGATCTTATCCCAGGGAGGGTTGTTCCCTTCAAGCAGCCGGATGAAGTCAACATAAAAGGATACAAGATCCCGCACATGGGATGGAATGAGTTAAATAAACCAGGTCCAGATGATAATGGATTAAAATGGGTGAACACATTACTTGAGAATACTGTGGAGGGAACCGACGTTTATTTCGTTCATTCTTTCTACCCCATACCTGAAAACAGAGAGGAGGTAATTGCTACCACCGTCTATGGAAACCAGGAGTTCTGTTCAGTTGCAGTGAAAAATAATATTACTGGAACACAATTCCATCCAGAAAAAAGTGGAGAGGCAGGGTTAAACATGCTGAAAGAATTCTGTAAAATAAATAAAATCTGAGTTAATGCAGGTTAAAATGAGTAACGCAGTCAAGAAAATATTGGATAAACAGATAACCCGGTTACCTAAGGAAATCAGGTTCTGCAGGAGGTGTGTCGTATCAAATCAGCGGCCCAGAATATACCTGGACAGGGATGGTGTCTGCGGAGCATGCAGGTTTGCAGATATGAAGAAATATGAAATTAACTGGAGAGAAAGAGAAGAGATGTTAAAGAATTTATGTGACAGATACAGGCGGAATGACGGGAGATTCGATGTTGTTATCCCTGTTAGCGGCGGTAAAGACAGTGCAAGAGTAGCGTATGAACTGAAATATAGATACGGGATGCATCCTCTGACAGTTACCTGGGCGCCATTCGAGTACACCCCCATCGGATATAGAAACTTCCGGAATTTCATTAAGGTAGGTGGATTTAATAACCTTATGGCATGGCAAAACGGCAGATTCCATAGGACATTATCCAGGGTGGCTTTCGAAGCCTTAGGTGATGCATGGCAGCCATTCACCTACGGGCAGGTGGCATATGCATTCCATATAGCTAAGGCATTTGATGTGAAACTGGTTTTCTTCGGCGAGAACGGAGAGGCAGAGTACAGCGGAGACCCTCGCGTATATAATCTGAGCGGAATGCCGCTTAAAATCTGGGCTGAGCAATATTTTAAGGGAGTTACCGTAGATGATCTGGTGGAATATGGTCTCGAAACACACATCTTAACTGAAAAAGACTTTGATGAAAGCGACCTCATGTTTTACAGACCTCCCGGAACCAGAGACCTGAATGATTTTGGAGTGGAGTTCCACTGGTTTTCTTTCTACAAGAAATGGATTCCGCAGGAAAACTATTACCTTGCGGCTGAGCATACTGGATTCCAGGCTAATCCTGAAGGCAGGTCTGAAAGTACATACTCGAAATATGCAAGTCTTGATGACCGGACTGATGGATTTCATTTCTATCTTGCATTCATCAAATTCGGTATTGGGAGATGCACATCTGATGCAGCCCATGAGATACGGGACGGCCATATCACGAGAGAGGAGGGAATCTCATTAGTAAAAAGATATGATGGGGAATTCCCGGAAACATATTTCAGGGAGTTTCTGGAATACCTGGACATCAGCGAAGAACATTTCTGGGAGGTTGTTAACAGATTCAGGACACCCCATGTCTGGAAGAGGATAGACGGTGAGTGGAGGCTGAGAAGTGCAGTATATGACCCCCATGGAGTCTCTGAAGAGACTCCAGTCTACGTATCAAGTATTCCTGTAAACAGCAGGGCATTAGCTAACAAGGATTATGGCAATAAAGAATAAGACTCAGGGAGGGATATAATAAAGATAGTGTGGACTATGGAACTCTATAATGCAATACTAAACAGAAGAAGTATCAGAAAATTCAGGGATAAAGAGGTATCATCTGCCTTATTGAAAAAATTTGTAAATGCGGGGAGGTTTGCACCTTCAGGAGGGAATCTTCAACCATGGGAATTCATTATAGTTAACAACAATGAGCTGGTTAAGGAAGTGTTCAGTACACTGAAGTGGGCGAATTATTTAAGGGATGGGACACCGCCTGAAGGTAAACGACCCGTTGCATACATCATAATATTAATAAATAGGGATATACTGCCTGAAGGTGGAGAGTACGATATTGGAATGGCGGCAGAGAATATAATGCTTTCAGCATTTGAGGAGGGCATAGGATCCTGTTGCGTAGGTTCTATAAACAAAGAAAAATTAAGAAATATTTTAAATGTGCCAGACTACTGTGAGATCGAACTCATAATAGCACTTGGCTACCCTGATGAGGAATCGATTGCAGAAAAAATGAGAGATGATTCAATCAAGTACTGGCGTGATGATAACTCTAAAATGCATGTACCGAAAAGAGACTTAGATAAAATCTTGCATAGAAACTCCTATAAAAATGGTTGATAAGATAACAATGGGAAATAAGCTAATAGGTAAAGGAGAACCTGTTTTCATAATAGCTGAGGCTGGGGTTAATCATAATGGTCAGCTGGAATTGGCAGAAAAATTGGTGGATGTTGCAGTGAAAGCCGGGGTAGATGCCGTTAAATTCCAGACATTTAAGGCAGAGGAGGTCGCAACAAAAAATGCATGTATAGCCGGATATCAGGAAAAAAATGTCGGTGAAAAAGAGAACCAGCAGATGATGTTAAAAAACTTGGAGTTGGATTACAGAGACTTTAAAAAACTTAAGAAGTACTGTGATAGAAAAGAAATAATTTTTCTTTCAACCCCTCACTCCGTGGACGCAATTGATTTTTTAGAGGATCTGGTTCCAGCCTACAAGATCGGGTCAGGTGATTTAACCAACATACCATTCCTTAAAAAAATAGCAGTGAAAGGGAAACCTGTGATCCTGGGGGCGGGGATGTCCACAATCAAAGAAATAAAGGAGGCAGTGGATGCTGTTAGAGATGAAGGAAACGATAAAATCATTGTTCTTCATTGCACTACCAGTTACCCGTGTCCTCCTGAAGAAGTGAACCTGAGGGCTATGTTAACTATGCAGAAAGAACTTGACTGCCTGGTTGGTTACTCTGATCATACATCCGGGATAATGACACCGGTAATGGCTGCAACACTCGGGGCGGTGATTATAGAGAAACATTTCACTTTAGATAAATCTCTTCCAGGACCGGATCATAAGGCATCTCTTGAACCTCAGGAATTAAAGGAGCTGGTGGAGAAGATAAGGGATGTGGAGGCGATTATGGGTTCAGATGAGAAGAAACCAACGGAATCGGAGAAAGAGATGATGAGGTCAGTGAGGAAGAGTATTGTTGCAGCTGAAGATATTCCCTCCGGGGTGCAGATCACCGAAGAAATGCTGGCAATAAAAAGGCCGGGGACAGGCATCACCCCCAAGGAGCTTAGAGATGTGGTCGGCAGATTTGCGAAGAAAGACATTAAAAAAGACAGATTAATTGAGTGGAGTATGATTAAATGAAAAAAATTCTCTACATATCTGGAACAAGAGCAGATTATGGCTTGATGAAGTCTGTTCTGAGAGCAATAGCGGATCACCCGGATATGGAATTAGAGATTGCTGCAACAGGAATGCATCTTATGCCTGAATTCGGCTACACTGTCGATGAACTGAGAGGAGACGGATTCAGAATCCATGAATTAAATGCGGTTTACAGAGGAGATGATAAAGCATCTATGGCAGACTTTATTGGAGAATTCATTCAGCTATTAACAAAAAAGGTCGATGAGATCAAACCAGACATAATCCTTCTCTTAGGGGATAGATGCGAGATGCTTGCCGGGGCGATCGTTGGAGCATATCTGACAATACCTGCAGCACATCTACATGGTGGTGAAATTACTTCAACAGTGGATGAATTTACACGGCATGCTATAACCAAATTGTCTCATATTCATCTTCCAGCAACGAAAAAAAGCGCTCGGAGAATAAAGAAGATGGGTGAGGAGTCATGGAGAATACATGTTGTGGGCGCACCGGGTTTGGATTCAATTCTTAACGAGAAATTATTGGCGAAAAATGAGGTTTGCAGAATGTTGCATCTGAACCCTAAGAAGCCATTCTTTCTGATGATACAACATCCGGTTACATTAGAAATTGAAGAGGCAGAAAAACAGATGAAGGGGACAATGGAAGCAGTAAAGGAATTAAAACAGCAGGCAATCGTATTATATCCAAACGCAGATGCAGGTGGAAGAAAGATGATTGAAGTCATGGAGCAGTATAAAAAATATCCCTTTATAAAAATACATAAAAGTTTATCTCGCAGGGTATATCTCAGCTTGATGAAATACGCAGATGTGTTGATAGGTAACTCAAGTTCAGGAATCATTGAAGCACCTTCATTTAAACTGCCTGTTGTGAATATAGGGACAAGACAGGAAGGCAGGGAAAGATCAAATAATGTCATTGATGTCAGCT
>JAOZNG010000235.1 GCA_029933895.1 archaeon | reverse complement strand
CTCAACCACCACCGTCACATTCACCTCTTCAACATTACCTGCACCATCATATGCACGAACCTTGATCTGATACTCACCCGCCTTCCCCACCCTCAACTCTATCTCCCTACCCTCCCTCCACTTACCATCCCCACTCCACCACCACTCCACACTCTCCACACCTATATTATCACTCACGTTTATCTCCATCCTTAACTCCTCTCCCTCCCTCAACCTCACCTCGCTCTCATCCAAAAATATAATCGGCGCTATCACATCCACCAGCTCTATCTCCGCACTCTCAAACTCATCCCTCCAACCCGATACATCCACAACCACCCCCCTCAAAATCACACTCCCTACCTCATCCTCCGGCATCTCAACCTCCACATCACCCAACGTCAGATTCCTCCACTCCTCTCCATTTATCAACACCAGCACCCAACCACTTTCCACTCCTACATTATCCCCATATACAACCCCCACCCTCAAAAACTCACCCGTACCCACGCTCTCCGGCACCTCTCTAAACTCTATATACGGCGGGATAACATCCCTCACTTCCACCTCCCTCTCCTCACCACTCACACTGTTCCCCACCACATCCTCCGCATACACATAATACCGAAGCACTGTAACCTCCACAGGAACCTCATACTCCCCCACATAATACCCTCCCTCCTCCTCAAGCTCCACAACGTCAACAACACCTCCACTCAGATACACCACCACCCTACCCACTCCCGATGCATCCCACACCCTTATCCTGAACTCTAACACCTCTCCGCAATCCACCACCGTCGGCGTCTCATCCTCCTCTATCACAGGACCCACAGTGTCCCTAACCTCCATCGTACTATTGTAATACACCACATTACCACCCAGATCCTCTACCCTCAATACTACCAGCGCCTCACCGCTTACATTATCCGGTACCCTCAATGAACCTCTCCACACTCCACCATCATACTCTAACCTCAAAATACTCCGGTACCACTCACACCACCTAACCTCCAACTCAACACCCTCAACACCCACATTGTCCCTCGCATACACCTTCACCTCAAACTCATCCCCATTGGCTAAAGATCCAGGCATATCTACCCCTACAACCTCCGGCGGATCATTGTCCACTACCTCAACCACTATCTCCTCACTCCTGTACTCACCACCGTACAGATCCCTCCCCTCCATCCATATCCTCACAGGCTCCGTACTGCTCTCATTCAGCCCAATCACAAAATCCCATTCCCCCTCAACCGCACCAAAGTCCCTCTCCCATCTCTCCTCCCCCCTCATCCACACAAGCTTCACATCCGATATCACCTCAAAACTGTAATCCGGCACCCACACCTTGAGTCCCAAAGGGATTCCCTCTCCCGTCGTACCCTCCTCCACATAACTCCTCACCTCCAGCCTCATATACGGATACGCAGGATGCCTGTCCTCTCCCCCTCCCCCTGGTATCCTAACAGGCTCATCCCCATACCCATCTAAATCCTCATCCCTCAGGCTCACATTCGTCCACAGATTCCCCTCCACCCCACTATACCAATCGTTACCACCACTATCATAAAAACTTCCATTCCCCACCTCAAATATGTTCCCATACAC
>JAOZNG010000072.1 GCA_029933895.1 archaeon | reverse complement strand
CAGGGCTGATGACGAACATAGCGCCCATCCTGTTGCTTGTCTTTGTTTTGATGTTCCTCTCCAACCTGTTCCTGGAGCAGGATACTGTTACAAGATATATCGGAGGTGGATCAGGCCTCAAGGGGTGGTTTATCTCCATAGCGGGGGGTGTTATCTCCACCGGGCCAGTTTACATGTGGTATCCCCTGCTGAGAGACATGAGGGATAAGGGTATGAGAATCTCCCTGCTAACGGCTTTCATATATGCCAGGTCCATCAAGATCCCCCTCCTCCCTGTGATGCTGATGTATTTCGGCTTAACATTCACTCTATTAATTGTTTTATATACGCTGGTTTTCTCTGTCATCAACGGTCTGGTTATGGAGTTCCTATCCATGAGATTTAAATGGCTTTGAACAAATAATCTAACCGATGAAGAAGATCTATATACCTGCCTACTCCATGAAAAGCCCCCGGAAGGCAGTCAAGAAGTCCCTGAGGATTCTCGGGGAATACAAAAGCGTTGGCCTGCTGACCACCGCCCAGCACCTTAACCAGATGGATGAGGTTAAAAAAATCCTTGAGAAAGCAGGTTTTTCCGTGATTCATGGAGGCCAGATACTGGGCTGCGACATCAAAGCGGCAAAAAGAATCATCGACGAGGTAGAGGTTTACCTCTATGTCGGCTCCGGGCGATTCCATCCCCTGAGTGTGGCATACATAACAGGGAAACCTGTGGTGGTCGCAAACCCACTATCTGATTTCGCTGACATCATAAACGAAGAGGAAATAAATGAACTGAAGAAGGCTAGGAGGGCTAGAATCATGCTGGCATACGAAGCCAACGTCTTTGGGGTGCTGGTTTCCACCAAGGAGGGGCAATACAGCCCCAGGGAAGCGTTCAATGTCAAAGAGAGGCTGGAGAAGGCAGGTCGGAGGGCTTTCATATTCACCGGATCCGAGATTACCCCAGATAACGTCCTCCCCTTCAAGGTTGATGCCTGGATTAACACAGCCTGCCCCAGGATAGTTGAGGACTTCTTTGAGAAGCCGGTGCTCAATGAGGGGGAACTGGATATGATACTGGGTGGTTGAATTGGTAAAGGACGCCAAAAAAATTCTTGGGAGATATGATGCTGAGTTGAAGGCCTTCTTGTTCATAGTCTCCGGCAGTATTTTTCTGATGCACGCGCTCAGCTCTCTGGTCTGGAAGGATGTACCGTCAATGCTTGTCTCAGGAGCCCTTGGGGTGATGCTGGTAAGCTATGCACTGAAAACAAAAAACGGTGTGCCCTTGACCATGAAATCCCTTACCAAAACCGGGGGCTTGTTCATCCTGTATGGGATGAATCACCTGTACCTGATGTATGCAGGGGAAGGCTATACGTTGCACAGCATCCTGCCCACCCTGACAGCCTTTCTGGCAGGCATTTTTGTAATACAATACACCCGAAAGAAGAACAGAGAGAATGCTAAAGCAGTCTGATTTCTTCTGGCATTTCACCGAAGATTTCCCTGAATTCATGAGGCCAGTTCTCTGGATTAAGACCTTTTTGCGCTAAAAAGGTGGCAAGCCATCTCTCCAACCCTATCCCTGTGCAGCCAGAGTAAAGCTTCTCTCCGCCGGAGAGTTTAACGTTAAAGCCCTCCGGATACTTCACTCCATTATTGGATGCGTTCTGGAACTCCAGCCACCCGCTATCCTTCCTGGAGCCCTTGTAGGGGAGATATGATTCAAAGTCTACTGTCCCAATTTCGTGTTTCCTATCAGCTAATCCCTTAAGTCCCTCCTGGGCCATAAACCAGGGGGTTACCCAGGCCATCCTCCACTCCAGATCAAGCACGTGGTTGAAGATTCTCCTGTATCTCCTGATGATTTCCTTATGCAGTTCACTGACCTGTTTCCTGGTCCCAAGCCATACAATCTCTATCCGGTGGAATTCATCAACCCTTTCTATTCCATGAAGGCCTCCTGACTCGTATCTCATGGATGGGCCGGAGCGGTCGAACAACTTCAGGGGCATCTGCTCCAGGTCCAGAGTCCTGTTCTCAAAAAATGGCCACAGGGGGGGGCATTGTGCATAGGACATGCCCCCTATGGGGGGGTCTATTTTCTCCTTGATCTTCTCTAGAGGTATTTCCCCTGTGATCCGGTATTCATCTATCACGTCCTCCCAGAATTCACGGCTTCTGGTTTTTGGGGGACATAGGTAGTAGATCTCATTGTATACGTTTCTAGCGTGGCCGGAGCGTTTCCACACATCCCATGTAATTGCCTTGGGCAGAATAACCTCCTGGAAACCAAGGGGTTTAATCAAGTCTTCCTCCACGATGGACTCCATGGTCTTTATTATCTTGGTCGGTATGGGACCGTAAATCCACTGCCCTCTGCCTCTGTGCTTTATCCAGTTTTTCTTCTTCATCTCCTGTGTGGGGTCTTTGGTCCAGACGTGCTCTTTCACAGGCGAGGACCAGATGATTTCATGGTGCTCACCTTTCCCAGCATACAACTGCTCCTCTATCTTCTCGTTCACGAGGTTGATGATTCGGTCCACGTAGTTTTTCTGTAGGAAGAAATCATCCAGATCCTCTAACAGGAGGCGGCAGGTCCTGTCTTCAAAACATATCTCTTTCACGTAGGGTGGCTTTATATCCTCTCTTGGCTTATCCTTCACGTCAAATATTATCTCATACCTGCGGCCGAGGATTTCCCTCACCCCTGTTCTGTATTCAGGCCCTATCTCCTCCACCAGGTAGTTTTTTATCCTGTAGACGGCATCATGGGGTCTAACATACCTCCCTGATTTGATTTTTAGCTTCAGATGATTCTTCTCCAGGCTCCACTCCTCTATTCTGGCTCCCTCACCTTCGGGGGCGCCCTTCCCCAGAAGCTTCTCCGCTTTATTGATGTATTCCGTGAGGTCTGCCTTAAGGGGTTTGCTTAAAACCAGCACCGCATCCAGTATGAATTCCATGGTATAAAATAGATGGATGTGAGTATAGAAAAATAGTTTTTCAGGAGAGATAGCTCCTCAAGAGGTCCTCGGAATCAACTATCCCCTTCAGGTTGCCTTTACTGTCCACTACAGGTAAACGGATAATCTTGTTTTCTACCATCAACTGTGCGGCCTTCATGGTTCCGGAGCCTGCCTCTATAGTCTTTGGGTTAGCAGTCATGGCCTTAACAACATGTGGCTTCTTGCTTTTACCTGACTCCTTGCCTATGTGCAGGGATCTCTTCCTCAGAATGTCCATCCGTGTTACTATCCCCTTCACCTTCCCCCGCCTATCTAGGACAGGAAGGCCTCCGAAGCCGCTCTGCTTCATCATGTTCCACATCCTGGATACCTCATCATCTTCCCTGCAGGAAATCACTTCAGTGCTCATAACCTCGGAGAGGTTTTTCTTGGCTGTCTTGTAGCCGTGGTCGACGAATGCCCGGAGGATATCCATGGAGGACAGCATACCTATCACCTCACCATCCTGGTTTACTACTGGAAGTTGTTTAACACCTGCCTCGGTGATTTTCCGTGCAACGGAAAACAGGTCTTCCTCGGGTGAAGCAGTCACGACATTATGGTCCATGACACCCCTCACCTCTACGTTGGTTTTTCTGGAGGTAACAGTTAATGCATTACCTCTGGATAGTATCCCCGTAATCCGCCCGCTTTTCTCATCGGTAACAGGCAGAGCCCTGTAGCCGGTCCCCCTCCTCAGCGACTGGGCCTTGGTTAGGATATCGTCTTCTCTAATGCAGAGCGGGTCTTTTGTCATAACCTCTTCAACAGAAACCATTTTTTTTATCTACCTGATGCATTCCTCGCACAGTAGTCTGCCGTCTACGACCTTAAGGTTCTCTGAGAAGTTATTACATGATTCACATACGCCTGAGAGGCTTTCTGGCGTGGGGGTTATTTCCTCAATGGTCCATATATTGTGTTCCCTGATTAATGTGCTCAGAGCAGGCTCCACATTAACTATATCCTCCTCTGACACGATGCCAACGATGTTATCGTGTTTCGTGACCACCAGCCGCTTGACATGTTGCTCGGACATCCTCCTGGCTGCCTCGTCTATGTCCATCTCCGGGTCTATGGTTATCAGAGGAGAAGTCATCACCTCCGCAACATGTATGCTGGAAGGGTCTCTGCCTTCAGCCACAACCTTCCGTATTATGTCAGTGTCTGTTACTATACCGGACCCCTTCTTTCTCTCCATCACCAGCAGAGAGTCTATGTCATGGCTTTTCATCAATTCCGCAACCCTCTTAATGTTCTCTGTGGGTTTCACATACACCACCGCTCTGGTCATAACATCCCCTACGCTTAATTCCATTTTAGTTCAGTGCTTCACATAGTATAAGACACTATTGGAATGTGATTATAAAAATGGGCTCCCAGCTAGGATTTGAGGTGAAGGCGAAGGACATCGGTGCACGGGTTGGTTTGCTTGAGGTAGGAGGTAAGAAAATCGAGACCCCAGCCCTGATGCCGGTAGTCAACCCCAAGAGAGAGGTTCTTTCTCCAAGGGAGCTGGCGGAGGAATTCAACGTCCCTGTGGTTATGACCAACGCCTACATCCTGTTACGGGATGAGGAACTCAAAAAGGAAGCCCTGGACAGGGGAGTGCATGAGCTCCTGGGCTTCGATGGCGTTGTTGCCACCGACTCGGGTTCATTTCAGTTAATGCAGTACGGTAACGTGCTGACCTCCAACAGGGAGATCATCGAGTTCCAGAACAAAATCGGCTCCAATATCGGTTCATTTCTTGATATTCCCTCCCTCCCTGATGCTTTCAGGGCGAGGGCCGAGGAGCAGCTGGACCTGACTCTGGAGAGGGCCAGGGAAGCCAAGGCCGAGGCGGATTTTATAGTTAATGCTGGAATACAGGGCTCATCTTACCTGGACTTGAGGGCTAGGGCTGCTGGAGAGATTGGCAGAGACTTCCGGTTATGTGCTGTGGGGGGCATAGTGGGTATCATGGAGGATTATCGTTTCTCTGATTTGGTTAATATCATTGCAACAGTCAAAAGGAACATCCCCCTCGACCGGGTGGTGCACGCCTTCGGTTTAGGTCACCCCATGGTGTTCTCTCTGGCTGCTGCCTTAGGTTGTGACCTGTTTGATTCAGCTGCTTATGCACTTTATGCCCGAGAGGGGAGATATTTAACCGCTACGGGAACGCTTCATCTAGATAATCTAGGTTACCTGCCCTGCTGCTGCCCCGTATGCAGCCGCTACGGGCTGGAGCTGAAAGAGCTTGATAAAGACGAGATGGTGAGGGAGCTGGCACGCCACAACCTTCACGTATCCTTCGGGGAATTAGAGAGAGTCAAGCAGGCGATACATGAGGGTAGCTTATGGAATCTTCTGAGCGTGAGATTAAGGTCGCATCCCCTGCTGTTGTCGGCCCTGGAATCCCTCTCAGAGCATGGGGAATGGCTTTCAACCCTCGACAGGATCACAGGGAAATCCTCGTTCTATTACCTCGGGCCTGAGGCAGAATACAGGACGGAGGTTATCAACGCGAGGGATAGGCTTAGGAGGGTTGATTCAGAGAGAACAATAAAGATGCCGCCCTTCGGTGATGTGCCCCTGGAGCTGACCAGCATCTATCCCTTCGTCTCCTATATGTCCCCTGATAGTGTTGAGCGAGAGGACGTTTATGCCCCTGTAAGGGATATTGAGCGATTGAGGGCGATGATGGACTACCAATTCGGTTCCGGCGCCGGATCCCTGATACCTGAAAGGGTTCGCATCAAGAACTCCAGACGGACAGGGAGGATGCGCTGGGTGTATCTGGATGGTGAATTAATCGCTTCATTAAGAGCTTCCGACAACTGGATTATTCCAAAAAAGGAGCTGGCCCTGAGATTACATGAGAGATTCCCCTATCCCCTGCTGAGGGTTTCCGTGGATGATGAGGCCAAACCCTTTGTTGAGGAAGGGAGGAGCGTGTTCTGCAAGTTTGTCCTGGAAATCGACGACAACCTGAGGTGCATGGATGAGGTATTGGTCGTTGACACAGATGATAATCTAATCCGTGTCGGTACCCTCCACCTATCTCCTGGAGAGGTGAGGGATTATGGCAGAGGTATGGCCGTCAGGGTCAGATGATTCCTGTTTTTTAGCATTGTTTCTTTAACCTGTAAATTAGCCCATAAATCATCCTTCCTGGATGGAGTACACACCCTCTTCCTTTCCATCTCCGGCAGGGATCTCGTTTCCGCTAAGTGCCTGCATATACTCCAACAATTTTTTTTGTCATTTATAGATGCACTCCCTGCTCTGATAGAAAAATTCA
>JAOZNG010000071.1 GCA_029933895.1 archaeon | reverse complement strand
AGAGCATTAGATTAATCCTCGCCCGCCATATCTTCTCCTTCTCGCTTGTTTCCCTGCTCCAGTGAACAGCGTCCAAGATAATCTTTCTGTAAAGAGTTGTGACCTGCTTCAGGAGATTAGATACCTGCTTCCGCAGGGGATACATACATAGCAGATAGATGGCTGCAGCAATCAACAATCCCATAATCGCCTTCCTGAATCTCTCCAGAGTAAAAATGAGGTCATGGATGAATGCTTCAGGCATCAGGAACAGCATAACAGCAATAAAAAGGAGGAATGGTCCAAGGGATAAAACAAGAGCCTTCACCAGCAAATCCCTTCTCCTCAGATAGCATATATATAAGACGGAGGCTACCAGGGCTATGCCGGTATACTCCGTCAATAAAGCCAGGGATGATGTGAATGCGGACAGGATAAACCATTTTTCGCCCCCTGTTTTGTGGAATCTCAGGAGCAGGTACAGTGTGAGGATATAGAGAAACATCAGCTGGTTGTTTGCGTAAGCCATCCTGTTGAAGCAGACTGCCCAGGGATAAACAGCGAAAAGTGATGCTGCAATAAATCCTGTCCTGGAATCAAAGGCTTCCTTCCCCAGCAGATACAGGAGAAAGGTGGTCCAGACACTGTATAATGCAGCCAGCAGCCGCATATAAACCAGGTAGTTGCCGGAAAGCTTCAGCAGTAAAGCAGAGACCATGAAAAACAGTGGAGGATGGGGTATGAAAGGGTAGATTAGAGTAAACCACTGGGCTCTTCCATTAGCTAAATTCCATGTGATATTCATGTTCACGCCCTCATCCCACATCCAGGAGGGTAGCAACTCGAGATTAGGGAAACGGAACAATACAGTGATTAAGAGAGGTACCAGAAGAAGTATCACCTCGCGCCTGGAGCTCGACTCACCACCCATATACTAATTTGTGTTTATCTGTTTTTAAGTTAGATTACCTAAAAAGTGAATAGAGATGTATAGAGATAAAGAGATTGGTGTCGTTGTTCAGGGATATAATGAACAGATTTTTTTATTTGTCCCTAATAAGTTCCTTTAATATAGATGATTGGATAGCTCATGTTATATCTTGTCCTGGATTAGGATGGATGGAAGAAAAAAGGGTGGGGGATTCAGATATGTGGGAGCTTTAGCTGCTGTTTCTCTTGTTATTGCAGGTGTTGTTACGCATACAGTGAATCCATTATGGCGTCAGGTTGGTTTATTTTTCATAGCCCTGGGTTTAGCTGGATTATTAACTCTTTACCTGAGACAGAATGGGTTATTCGACCACCCCCTCATACAGAAACTGGATTACCTGTTCAGAGACAGGGGGGATGAAAACCTAGATGTTTACACAAAAATCGGGGTCAGTGTATATCTGCTGGCACTGTTATACGTGCTGGTACGATTCAACCTCAGGATTATGCCCGACCAGATAATCTTTCTGGGTGTCTTCGCAGCTGCACTGATAGGAAAAACAAGGAAATTCCTCTCAAACTGGGTACCATTCGTCGTATTAATCTTCGCCTATGACTCCATGAGGGGGATAGCTGACAACACAGGTTTCCCAGTTAACTACCTGCCGTTGATTCATGCAGAGAAACTCCTCTTCCTTGGGAACCTTCCAACAATAAATCTGCAGGAGATGTTTTATACTGCGGGAGTAACCCGATGGTATGATGTTTTGGCCATGAACGTGTACTTCCTCCACTTCACCCCGGCAATAATATTCGCCGGATACCTGTGGGCTAAAAAAAACCAGCTGTTCCTGCATTTCCGGGACGCTATGATATTAGTCTCCTATGCAGCACTGGTGACATTTCTGCTCTACCCGGCAGCTCCTCCATGGTTGTCCCACGAGGAAGGCTTCATCCAGGAGGAGCTGCACAGAATAAGGGTGGAGATAGAGACAGGATATATGCCTGCAACAGTCAACACCATATACTTTCTGGCAACATCAAATCCGGTAGCTGCTATGCCATCACTCCACGCAGCATATCCCTTCCTGGTGTTCATCTACGCCAGAAAGATGTGGGGTGGAAGAGGTAATGTATTCATACTCCTGCCCCTAGCTGTTGGATTAAGTGCAGTATACATGGGAGAGCACTATGTGATAGACCTACTAGCCGGTTTCATTTACGCAACAGCAGCCTACAGAATAATAGGAGATGGAGGAACAGAGGTGGACCCCCGGGGTTAGACTAGGTATGGAGGAGATGGGGTTTCAGCTGTTTTTATCGCTACAAAACAACAATATATAAGCAGGTGAAGATGAGAACAGTAGACAGAAAACCAGATCTTAAACCCAGATTGATGGAATTAGAAACAGGTTACGTGAACAGGCTGTTAGGTCTTGAACTGGAGCAGGGGGAGATAAAAGAGTTGCTGGAGAGGATGCGCTTCGGCGTTATAGGCATAGGTGAGGGGAAGTTTAAGGTTGAAATTCCAGCCTACAGGGCTGACATACTACACCCCATGGATTTAGTGGAGGATGTTGCCATAGCATACAACTACAGCAGGTTCAATCCAGAAATCCCCGAAATTTCCACGATAGGTGTGGAGGATGAAGAAGAAGTATTCTACTCTGAGGTAAGGGAGTTAATGATTGGATTCGGTTTCCAGGAGGTTATGACGTTGATTATGACTAATGTCAATGATTTATTCAAGAAAATGAATCTACCCATGGAATCTGTGGTAGAGACCAGGAATCCCGTATCCATGAATCATGCGATAGCCAGGTCATGGCTTCTCCCATCACTCACATCCATACTTGAACGGAATAAAAACAGGGAGTATCCCCAGAGGATATTTGAGACAGGGTTGTGTATAGGCTCCTCGGGAGAGGACTGTATGAAGCTTGGTTGTGTCGTAGCTCATTCCAAGACGAATTATTCAGAGATTAAGTCCCTGGCTGCTGGTTTTTTAGACAATGTCGGCGTTGATTACGAGATAGAGGATTTCGAGCATGGGAGTTTTATAGGGGGTAGAGTAGCCTCAACAGATTACGGATTCTTTGGTGAGTTACATCCTGTTGTTTTAGAGAATCATGGGCTTGAGGTTCCTGTCACCGCCCTTGAATTCAACCTGGGTGCTCTTTTTAGCATGAAGAATTGATAATATTATTATTTATTTTAACAAATGGAATGGATTCAGGAACAGAATACAAACTGAAAAAACTGGTAAACGAGCTGAAAAACAAAAAAGGCAGACACACTGAACTGATAACAGTATATATCCCAGGGGGGTATGACATAAACAACATGCTAACCCAGTTATCAGAGGAACAGGGCACCGCATCAAACATTAAATCCAAGTCAACAAGGAAGAATGTGACCGATGCGCTAGAGAAAACAATACAACACCTGAAGCTCTTCAAGCAGACACCACCAAACGGTCTCGTCCTGTTCTGCGGAAACATCTCTGAAAGGGAGGGTATACAGGACATCCAGCTCTGGTCTGTGGAGCCACCAGAGCCTCTCTCAGTTAAGATATACAGATGCGACCAGAATTTCGTTGTGGAGCCACTTGAGGAGATATTAACGCCAAAGGATATCTATGGACTTATCGCAATAGACAACAAGGAGGCGACTATAGCATACCTGAAGGGCAGCAGGTACACTATTGTGAAACATCTCACCTCCGGCTATAGCGGAAAACACAGGGCAGGCGGACAATCCCACCGGAGATTCGAGAGGCTCATAAAGGAACAATCCCACGAATTCAAAACAAGGGTGGGAAAATACTCCAACAAAGCATTCCTAGACAACCTCAAGAACCTGAGAGGTATAATAATAGGCGGCCCAGCAGGTACAAAAGACGATTTCGTGGAAGGTGACTACCTGAACCACGAACTAAAAAAGAAAATCACATCAGTTGAGGATATCACCTACACCGACGAGTCAGGTATACGGGAACTCATAGAAAAATCAAAGAAGGTTCTGAGTGATGTAGAGATGATCAGGCAGAAGAAACACATGCAGAGATTTCTGAAGGCCCTTATCACACCAAAGGAGTCTGTCACCTACGGCAACAACGTGGATAAGGCGCTTGAAATGGGGGCCATTGAAATACTAATGCTATCAGAGAACCTCGAAGATGAAGTGATAGATGAACTATACAAGAAGGCTAAGAGCATAGACTCCATCGTGGAAATAGTATCCGACGACTTCGAGGAGGGATTCCAGCTGTGGAACACATTCAATGGCAAGGCAGCTATTCTAAGATTTCCTATCGAATAAAAAAAAAACGTCTTTTTTCAATTTCATGCTATAATATAACAGCAACATGGAACCAAAACCCATCCTGATTACGGTACTAGCACTGGTTCTGGCATCCACCGCAATACATGCTGCAGATATATGCCCTCCAGATGAGCACATTATTGAAATCAAAGACTACGAGAGCGGAGTGGATATAGTAGTGGAAAACTGCGAGAACATTGGGACCTTCTCACTTGGGGGATTATATGACGGTGAATTCAAGAAACTGACCTTTTCATACCCCATACCATGGAAGGGTACATTCATTACCTTGAAAGTA
This sequence comes from archaeon, assembly GCA_029933895.1. Lineage (GTDB taxonomy): Archaea > Altiarchaeota > Altiarchaeia > IMC4 > QMZM01 > EX4484-2. The sequence continues at coordinate 1,772 of JAOZNG010000071.1, read as the reverse complement.
AATGATGAGCTTTACTCCAACTCCGTAAACCCTGAAGAGATAAGTCCAGAGAAAGAGAACTTCCTTGATGCCCACGTAACAATGCTACCACACCGCCAGGGTAACACAATCAGGATGAATTGGCGTCTACCCGGGAACGTGGAAGTAGAGCAGATTCTCGAGGCAGAGGAGGAGGGTATAAGAATCAGCTTGAAAGCAACAAACGAGGGTGATGCGAAGATATCATTTGGGGCTAGGCTACATCTGGATACCATGCTCGGTGAAAACGACGGCGCCCCCATCTACATCCCCGGAGACGGTCTGAAATCATATGAAAAAGAATACCGGGGAAGTGAACTAAACTACAGGTACTGGAAGGCCTACAACAAAGTAGATAACCCATCAGTCACAGCTACTGGAGTGCTGGAAGGAGAGAACCTCACATATCCCGACAGACTGATAGTTGCTAACTGGAAGCAGAGCATGAAGAGCTGCTGGGACTACACAGTAAAACCCTCCACATCCATCCTGGGGGATTCAGCGCTCATACTCTACTATAACCCCGTGGAAATAGACCCCGGGGAAACCTTAACCTTCTCCACCAGCTACATAAACGGGGAACCAATCCTCCCAGCCTACAAGGGCGACTTCGGGATAACAGAGATAGTAACAGACAAAGTCGACGGCAGATACTGTCCAGGAGATATCGTTTACATAAAAACAGACGTTCTAAGCAGGGAAACAAGTAATGAAGGCTATCTAGAACTACATGTGAAAAACAAGGCAGGTGATGTGATATACGAGAAAACAAGAGATACAGGGGTGGTTGAAGCCAACTCCGTTAACTCCATAGACTACAGCTTTAAGATTCCAGAGAATGTTTCCAGAGATAATCTGGAGGTTACAGCGGTACTATATCAAAACAGGGAAGAGATAGATAATAAAACAATAGATGTTTCAGTTGATGAAAGGGTATGCCCCAGTCCACTGACTGATGTAGAGGTTGACTGGGTGATGCCCCTGATTGTATTCCTATTGATTTTTCTTCTGGCAACTACAGCCTATCTCTCATACAACTACATGATGATGAGAGGGGAAATCAAGGTAACCAAGACAGCAGAAAAAGGGGAGGTGAACGTGATAGTGGAAAACAACACAAGAAGCAAGCTGAGAGAGTGTATAATAGAGGACTTCATACCTGATGGTTCAGAGGTTAGCATAACCACGGCCGGAGTGCACAGGAAAGGGGATAGACTCACGTGGGATATAGGAGAGATACTGCCAGGAGAGCATGCGATACTCGAATATAGAATAAAGAAACAGGGAATCCGCCCCAATGCATTATTCAGGTGGGATTCAGGAAAGAAGGAGTCAGAGTGAACTCAGCCGGGACCTGAGGAAACCCTTGATTATTCTTGATTTACTTATATCCGACACAACCTCTACCCTGCCCTTCTTTATGGAATCCAGAACATCATCTCCAACCTTGATATACACGCAGCCTATGTCGTCTATAATGTGAGCGTCACTGCCCCCAGTAACCGGTTTATCTATCTCGTTCGCTATTTTTTCTAACCGCCGGGTAGACAACAGGGTATGGCCGTTGTATAACTCCACTGCGTCGAAATCCAGTTCATATATGAGGTCACCTACTCCACTCCTCAATCTATCGAATGGATGCGCTGCTATCGCAATACCGCCCAGATCATGAACCCTGTCAATAACCTCGACAGCAGAAAGATACTTTCCCACGTTTTCCCTGATACCAAGACAGAGTATATGCCCTTCATGGG
>JAOZNG010000070.1 GCA_029933895.1 archaeon | reverse complement strand
GTTGATTTCCCCGCCCCCACCATACCACCTACCGTAACAATCATCTTAAACTGGCTTTACCTATTCTGTCAACAGCCTCCTTCAGCCTATCAATAGGCTGGGTCAGGGCGCACCTGACATAGCCTTCCCCATGCTCCCCGAAACCCACTCCGGGAGTTAACACAACACCAGTCTTGTTCAGCAACTGGGAGCAGAATTCGATGGATGAATCGTAACCCCCGGGTACAGGAAACCATAGATAGAAGGTTGCCTTGGGTTTCCTGACATCCCAGCCCTTGTTGTTCAGGCTCTCTACCATGTAATCCCTTCTTTCCTCGATTATTTCCATGTTTTTTTCCACTGAATCCATTGAGCTCTTCAGGGCTTCGACACCAGCAATCTGCACAGCCTGGAACGTCCCTGAATCCACGTTCTCCTTGACCTTCCCCAATCCTGCTATAATCTCGCTGTTGCCGACTGCCATACCAATCCTCCAGCCTGTCATGTTAAAGGTCTTGGAGAGTGAGTTGAATTCTATGCCCACGTCTCTGGCGCCATTCACCTCAAGGAAACTCATTGCCTTATAGCCATCGAACGTCATCTCAGAGTAGGGGTTGTCGTGGCATACGATGATCTTGTTGTCTACTGCGAAATCAACAACCTCTCTGAAGAATTCCCTCCCAGCCACGGCTGCAGTAGGAGCATTAGGGTAGTTCAGGAACATCAGCTTCGCCTTACGTCTTGTCTCTCTGTCTATCTCATCCAGGCAGGGCTTGAATCCGTTTTCCTCCAGAAGGGGCATGGAAACAGGTTCCCCGTCAGCCAACAGGGTGCCTATCCTGTACACTGGATAAGATGGATCAGGTACTAGCGCAACATCACCCCTGTTCAGGAAGGCCATGGGTGTGTGGGCTATACCTTCCTTGGAGCCGATTAGGGCAATAACCTCATTCTCTGGATTCAGGGAAACACTGAATCTCTTATTGTACCATCCGGCAACCGCCTCCCTGAATTCTATCATGCCCTCATAGGAGGGGTACCTGTGGTTTGCTGGATCTCTGGCAGCCTTACTCAGGGCCTCAATTATATTCCCTGGCGTAGGTAAATCAGGGTCTCCCACGCTAAGATTTATTATGTCTATTCCCTCTTTTTTTTTCTTCACTATCTCTCTATCTATTTCAGCGAAGAGGTATGATGGTATCCTGCTTATCCTGTCAGCGTATTCCATTTTTCACTTGTCATCTCCCAGAAGGGGCAGAATCCTGGTTAAATCCTTTTCCAGGATAACCTCATCCGCGTAAGCTAAAAGTTTACCGTCCTTGGGGTTGAACGCTATGCTGTAGCCTGCTGCCTCAAACAGGGATATGTCGTTTATGTAGTCCCCCACAGCAACGGATTCATTCCTCCCCACCCTGTTCGCTCTCATAATTTTTTCCAGTATCCTGCCTTTGCCATTGAAATCAACCCTCTGATCTATCCCGCAGAGTTTGTTGTCGTTGAATAACAGGCGGTTTGCGACAGCGTAATCAATCCCTAGTTCCTCCCTGACTCTGTCGGCGAGAATCTGAAGTCCTCCGCTTATTATAGCAGTTCTATAGCCCCAGTTCTTTAGTGTGCTTATCGTTTCCTTCGCCCCTTTCATCAACCGGGTCCTATAAAGTGCCTCCTGTATTCTGTTGAAATCAACTCCATTCCATAGATCAGTGTCCTTCCTAGCCCACTCATCAAAGGTTATTTTACCCTCATAGAACTCTCTTCCGTGGCTCAGGGAGAGCCCCTCGGTTCCAAGGGCCTTGTGCACATCACTCCAGCTTCCTGTTCCGTCAACCAGCACCCCATCCAAGTCGAAGGCAACTAAACTGAATCTAGCCATCTTACTGATACATTGGGCTGTACTCGCCAATTTCCTTGTGATCTATTCTGCCCTTCTTGAACTCTGAAGTAATCTTCCTGAATTCCTCCTCTATCTCATGTCCCTTATCCACCAGCTTTTCTATGTCGATTTCGATGTCCAGGAAACTGCTTAGTATCCTCAGGAGCGAGGCTGCTCCAAGAGGATCGGGGCTGTATTTGGTCTCAGCCATAAAGCTTATCACCGGGATGTCGTTTTCCACGCAGTTCAACATGATATCCGATGATATGCCAGCCAACATACCCTCCTCTATGGTTTCCACATTCATCTCATCCATTCTTTCTTTAATCGAGGGATGGGTTGTCAGACCAAATATTTCATGCTCTTTCTCTGTCTCTCTGCCGCTTATTCCTGCCAGAAGGACAACCTTCTCGGGGTTAATCTCTTGGAACCATTCATCGAATGTGTCAGCGAATTCTCTAACGAACTGGTAGGGCACTGAAATCTCCGAGAAAATAAGCACCAGATTATTCTTTCTGTATATCCTTATGGGGTACATTGGTTTAGAGTTATGTACCACAGCAATGCTCTGTATCCTGTCTGATTTAACATAACCTATGGATTCCATGCCTAACTCGTCTATCATGTACCTGGTTGCTATAGTGGAAACAAACCCCTTGCTGGGGAAGCCCTCAATTATCACCGGATTCTTTGGTAGTTCTCCCTTAATACATACCTTCGTGGTCATTTTAGCATAGCAATCTCCTTAAACGCATCAATAATTCTTTTTAATTCATCTTTATTAAATCCGTAGGTGCTGAGCTTGAAGTTTTTTGTGAGTCCTGGCTTCACTCCTATGATGTCTCTCTTCTTCAGCTCCCTGTATAGGAAAAAGCGGCCATTTCTGTGTTTCTTCGATATCGCATAGAATACATTGGTTTCCAGGAAGTTGAGGTCGTGTTCTGTTGGTTTAATTCCAAGCTGCTGGATTCCATTAATATCCTCTATTCTTTTTATAAAGAATCTTGCGTTCTTAACCTCCATATCCCAGCGCTGGACTCTCTCATATACCGCGGGAAAGCTGGCCATCAATGTGATCAGGGGCAATCCTCTTGGACCACAGCCGAGCATCTCCACATCCTTGTTCCTGTATTCCATGGATTTCCTGAATACTGAATCACTCCAGCTCTTCCTCACACCCAGAAGCCCTATAGGTCCCGAGGAGGCCATCGACTTATGACCTGAGCCGACTATGAAATCAGCCCCAAGATCTCTAAGGCTTACGGGCATCCTCCCTATGGCATAGGCTGCATTAACAAGCAGGGGCACATTGTATTCAGAGCATATATCAGCTACTCTTTTAGCGTCGGGCAGGTTACCGTAGTTCCCGTCCGGGAATGTGATCAAGGCCAGAGAAGGCAGCTTCCCTGTTTTCTTATTAACTTCATCTATTCTGTCAGCATACGCTTCCACGTTAACCCTGTACTCCGGGTAGCTGTTGTTTTCCACCTCCACGACATGGAGTTTATTTCTCTCGGCTGCTACATGGGTGCTGTAGTGGGCATTTGAATCCACTACTATGGTGCTGCCTGGCTCACATATCGCGTGCATTACCATGAACTTAGCTTCTCTTGCGCCATGCGTCAACCTCACCTCATCTGCTTCAACGAATCTGGGGAGGGTCTCGTGTATGAATTCGTCTATTGGGGGCTTCTTTATACTCTCCAGCACACCGTCACAGAAATCACATACTGAGTAGCCGTCAGCCCATTCCTCAACAGCCTTCCTCGCCTCGGGAGTTAATATGCCGCCTCTCTGGATGGGGTTCAGGTTCAGGTATTTCACGTATTCCCTTCGCATATCCCTCAGTTTATCTAATTCCCTCTTCCGTATCTCGGCCATATATAGAGATTACAACTCCAGGGTTAAATACATGCAGTCTACTAATCCGGGGGTTGCTCTCACCCTGTTCTGCTCTAACCCAACCTTCTCTGGGGGCTCCCGCGGTTCCTTTTTGCTTGAATAACCGGGTTTCGTTAGGGGTTATCCAGTGTCTGTTAGCAAGAACGCTACGGGCTTAATCCAGCAAGAGAACATAGATTAGAAACACGGGAGGTTTCTTAAATTAGATCATAATAACCTCATGAAATCGTCTTTACTCAGATGTGCCTGTTCGAGGATTGCAAGGAAGGTGCCTCTAGGTGTCTCTTTCCTTCTTGGTACAATAACCAATAATTTACGTCCACCCTCATCGATTTTGTAGAGTGCTGTATGACTTCCCTTCCCTCTTTTTGGAGCATATCTAAAGCCAGCTTTCTTGAGTGCTTTAATTATTTTTCTGTCGGATAAAACAGGAAGAATCATTCTAGATTGTGACACTAATAGCGGATGTTAGTTTCTCGGATGTTATAGCTGGTTTTATATCATCTAGAATTCCTAATTCCTTTGCATTTTCTATATAAAGATCTATTGCTTCCTTCAGATTCTCTAATGCCTCCTCTACAGTGTCGCCGGCACTTGCAACCCCTAATTCTGAGCATTTGGAGACATAACCTGCATCTTCCTTCCAGATTACTGCGGTGAATTTGTATTCTTTCATTGCAGTATATTATGTGATTAAATCCAAAAAAGTGAGACTCGGGTTTTCATATCCCTTCTTAACGTGATGCGAAGATGTTGAATGGCGGTGGCGGTGTTCTGGATATGGATAATATAGCAATACAAGAAATTACTTTGTAAATTTCCTGGTTATTATGAAGTATGGCTATGCTTCATAATCCAGCAAGAGAACAGAGATTAGAAACCTGAGCAGCCTTCTTTAGTGCCATCACACCTCTGCCGGTTTTTTAACAGCATTGAGCACCATGTCCTCAGAGGGCAGGCGAAGCTTGTCTTGTTGTCCAAAGCAGCCGAACCCGGAGCGTTAAATGCAGTCATTTAGGAGTTCGTTATCTGTTTATATATGTTTTTTTCAATATTGTTATGGGATATCATGTCTGCTAAATTGCCGATGAAGTCCCTTCACGTTAATTAATGTTACGGTTTTCGTCCGGAACTGCTGTTTAAGTAAAAAATGCCTTCTTTTGCAGAGATACGGCTGTCGGGTGTGGTGCAGGGGGTTGGATTCAGGCCTTTTATATACAGGATAGCTAAGGAAACCCGTCTAAGAGGTTACGTAAAGAATCTCGGGGATGCCGGAGTTGAGATCGGGGTGGAGGGCAGAAGGGAGGACATAAAGAGATTTCTGGAGTTGATTGATTCAGGAAACCCCCCTAATGCCGTGATCGACGATATGGATGTCGTGTGGAAGAAACCTGTTAAAGAATTCAGTAGATTCCGTATTGATCCGTCAGGTGGAGGGGGTCCTGGAGGAGCAATCCCCTCTGACGTTGCCGTCTGCATGAATTGCAGGAGAGAGCTTTTTTCTCCAGGAGATAAGAGGTTTAATTATCCATTCATCTCCTGTACAGATTGTGGACCCAGGTTCACGATACTCAGGAAGCTTCCATTCGATAGAGGCAATACCGCCTTTAGAGAGTTCCCCTTATGCGCTGAATGCAGGAGGGAATACAGTGATCCGGTGAACAGGAGATTACATGCGCAGACTATTGCATGCCCGCTCTGTGGTCCACAGTATTTCCTGGTGGACAGGATGGGGGAGAGATCACCTGAGCCTATAGATGCGGCCCTGAAGGCTCTGAAGGCGGGGAGGATTCTGCTCATAAAGGGGGTGGGGGGGATGCATCTTGCTTCGCTGACTTCCCGGGACTCCATAGTAAATGAATTAAGGAGGAGGCTGGGGAGGAAGCAACAACCCTTCGCTGTCATGTCCCATGATCTAGATGAAATAAAGAGCTTCGCCGAGGTGAAGAGAGAGGAAGAGGATATTCTAGCCTCCAAGGAGAGACCTATTGTTGTGTTAAGGAAGAATTCAGGGTACTGGCTCTCCTCTGAGATAGCTCCCGGACTGGACACCGTAGGGGTGATGCTTCCCTACACTGCCCTGCATTACCTCCTGTTGGAGAAACTATCTGAGCCCCTGATCATGTCTTCCGCTAATTTCCCGGGGGAGCCCATGCTGACAGCGAATGAGGATATCCATGGTTTTCCTGTGTGGGATATGGCGTTGATCCATGAACTAGATATAGCTAACAGATGCGATGATTCAGTAATGAAGCTGGTGAATGGAAAAAAAACCTTCCTCCGGAGAAGCAGGGGATTTGTTCCCCTGCCGCTGGAGATAGTGAACAAATCCGGGAAAAACATACTTGCGTTGGGGGCGGAAATTGGCTCCACAGCCTGTTTTTTGAAGGGAGAAAAAGCTTTTCTGTCCCAGTATATAGGTAACAGCAGCAACTTAAGTGGACTGGATTTTCTAAGGGAGTCATCCCTCCATTTAATGAAATTAGCCCGGAGAAAACCGGATTTAGTAGCCTGCGACCTCCACCCGCGTTTTAATTCCGCCAGGTTGGGGGAGGAATTAGCTGAGGATTTCGGCATCCCCCTGGTGAGGGTCCAGCACCACTACGCACATCTGGCTGCA